>JBHADS010000024.1:0-3085 GCA_041855185.1 Lautropia sp.
GCCTGCTGTCGCTGCCTGCCGCCCCCTCCACCGACGCAGCCGACGCGCTGGCCTGCGCGATCTGTCACACCCACGGCGGTCCGGTGATCGGCAGCCTGGGCCGACGGGTGCGCAACGGCCGGGTCGTGAGCTGAGCCCCGTCTTGCACCGAGCACTTGCACCGAGTGTTTGTGCCGAGCGTTTGCGCCAAGCCCTTGCGCCAAGCGCCAGGGTTTTCCCCGGAGGCGGGCTCGGTGCCCATTCGGCCCATTGGCAAAGCCCATGTTTGCCCGCTAATCTGTCGCATCTCGTGAAATCCGAGCCGCGCCAAGCGGGAGCATCGCGCCCTCCGCAGCCGCAGGCCCGTATCCATGTCTCGACCGCCGAAGGCCGACCATCACGGCCCTCGCCTCGGTCTGCCGGCCCCGTCTGAAGGAAAGCGGGGTGCGAACGGCAGACCAAGGACTCGGCCCTCACCCCCAGGATCTGCGCCCATGACCGCCCCCGTCACCCGCCGAGAATTCGTTATCCGCCTGTCCTCCCTGCTCGCCGCCGGCACGTCCGGCGCCGTGCTGAGCGCCTGCAGCGACCGCAATGGCGACGATGCCCGCAGCCCCCGCTTCGCGTATGGCGTCGCCAGTGGCGACCCGCTGGCCGACCGGGTGATCCTCTGGACCCACGCCCGCTACCCCGATCGCAACGACGATGTCCCGCTGCGCTGGGAGGTGGCGGAGCAGCCGGATTTCGGGCAGCTCGTCGCCAGCGGCACGGCGCTCGCCAGCGCGGCCCGCAATCATACGGTCCACGTCGATGCCGGCGGCCTGCAGGCGGGCAAGCGCTACTGTTACCGCTTCGTCCACGATGCCGGCGAATCCTCCACGGCCGAACGCTCGGCAGTCGGCTGGACACGCACCCTGCCGGCCGACGGCGCCACCGAGGTCTCCTTCGTCGTGCTGAGCTGCTCGAACTATCCGGCCGGCTACTTCCATGCCTATGGCGAAGCGGCCCGTGCCGATGCGCACTATGCGCTGCACCTGGGTGATTTCATCTATGAATATGGTCCGGGCGGCTATGCCAGCGCCGACGCCGAGCGGCTGAACCGGGTGGTCAGCCCCCGCCGCCTGTGCACCACGCTCGACGATTACCGCGAGCGCTACGCCCAGTACCGCAGCGATCCGCACTGCAAGGAGCTGTCGGCCGCCCTGCCGATGATCGCCGTCTGGGACGATCACGAGATCGCCGACAACCTGTGGCGGGACGGCAGTCTCGAACACGACGAAAGCACGGCCGGCTCCTTCGCCCAGCGGCGCGATGCAGCGCTGCGGGCCTGGCACGAGTGGCTGCCGGTGCGTGCGCCCGACCCGGCCAATCTGCAGAAGACCTACCGCAGCTTCGACTTCGGCGGGCTGCTCGCGCTGCACATGCTGGAGACCCGGGTGCTTGGCCGCGATCGACAGATCGAGTTGCAGCAGTTGCAGAATCCCGCCACCGCCGTGACGAGCCTGGCGGCCCTGGCCTCGCCCACCCGAACCATGCTGGGCAGCGAGCAGCGCAATTGGCTGATGCAGCAGCTGGCCGGCTCGCAGGCCACCTGGCAGATCCTCGGCCAGCAGGTGCTGATGGCACGCATGACCTTCCCGGTCAGCATCCTGTCGCATTTCGGTGCCAGCACGCCCAGCCCGGATGCGCTGGCGACGGCGATGCAGGCCGTCGAAAGCTTTCTGCAGGCACAGGCCACCGCCGCCCAGCAGCCCGATGCGCTGACCGATGCCCAGCGCGCCCTGCTGGACAGCACCCGCAACCCGCGCCTGGGCTACAACATGGATGCCTGGGACGGTTATCCGGCCGAACGCGAGCTGCTGCTGACGACGGCCCGGACGCTGAACAGGAAGCTGGTGGTGCTGGCCGGCGACACCCACAACGCCTGGGGCAGCCGCCTGACGACGATGGACGGCACCGTCGTCGGCTTCGAATACGGCACCACCAGCATCAGTTCGCCCGGCATGGAGGAGCACGAATTCCTGTCGGCCATCCCGCCCGCCCAGACCGAGCAGATCTTCCTGAATGTCGTCAAGGATCTGCAGTATGCCGACACCGCGCGACGCGGCTACCTGCTGCTGAAGGTCACGCCGGCCGAGGTGCAAGGACAATGGTGCTACGTCAGCACCGTCAAGGAAGCGGCCTATACGCTCGAGCGCAGCGCGCCGCTGGTCTATCGGGCCTGAGTGTTTGCGCCGTGCGCTGACGGCGTTGCCGCGCTTGACACGGCAGCCACCGGTGCGTGACGCCTTGGCAGCGCACGCCTCTGGTGCCAGCGCGGCGGCGAATCCGTGCATGAGACGCTCTACAATGCTGTTTTCGGCCCACCCGCTGTTGCTCCCGATACAACAGCGGCCCGCCGGACGGCAGGCACGCGGCTGCCCGGGCCATTGTGCCGCCCGGCCGGTGGGCGTAGACTACTGAGCATTCATCCAGCCCACTCCGGAGCCCCCTGCATGATCGGTCGCATCGCCGGCACCCTGCTGCTCAAGAATCCACCCGACATCCTGGTCGATGTGCATGGCGTCGGCTACGAGGTGGCCGTGCCGATGAGCACCCTCTACGAGCTGCCCTCCATCGGCCAGCCCCTCACCCTCTGGACCCATCTGGTGGTGCGCGAGGATGCGCAGCTGCTCTACGGCTTTCATACCGAATCCGAGCGCGCCGCCTTCCGGGCGCTGATCAAGATTTCCGGCATCGGCCCGCGCATGGCGCTGGCCGTGCTCTCGGGCCTGTCGGTCGATGATCTGAGCCGCGCCGTGGCCGAGCAGGAAACCGGTCGCATCACCCGGGTGCCCGGCATCGGCAAGAAGACGGCCGAACGGCTGCTGCTCGAACTGAAGGGCAAGCTGGCGCCGGCGCTGGGCCACGATGGCGCACTGCCGCTCGACAGCGGCGATGCCAGCGACGACATCCTGCGCGCCCTGCTGGCACTCGGCTATTCCGAGAAGGAGTCCGCCGCCGCCATCGCGCAGTTGCCGGCCGGCATCGATGTCAACGACGGCATCCGACAGGCGCTCAAGCGTCTGGTGCGCACCTGAGGTAAATCATGGCCATCGAACACGAC
>JBHADS010000025.1:0-12192 GCA_041855185.1 Lautropia sp.
ACCGGCATCGGACAGGGCCACATCCGTGGTGGTGGCCGGTTGCGGAGCGGGTGTGGCGGGGGGCGTCGATCCAGTGTTGCCGCTCTCCGCGCTCGGGTTGGCGGTATCGGTCGTGCCCGAAGCCGTCGAGCCGGCCTTGGTGCCGCTGTCCGTGCCGGTCGCCGAGGTGGCGATCGTCGGGTCGGGAGCGTTGGGGCTGCTGGATACAGCCTGATCGGAGCTGCCGCCGCCCCCACAGGCAACAAGCAGCACGGCCAGCGCAGCAGCCGTCATCGGAAAGCGCAGGGGTGTCGTGGTCATGATGAATCTCCTCGATTGACTTGAAAACTGCAAGCAGCGGTACCGGCCTCTGGCGCCTGTTCGGCGAAAGCGCCTGCCGTTTTCAGCTGAAGCCGCCTGCTTAGAAGTGTTCAGCAAGCCGACAATTCAAACGATACGAAACATAAACGTGTAACGAAATGCCTTCCTCTGGCTACAGCTATTACAGATTGGCAGAGAGTGTTGGACCATGCGCTGTTGCATGCACAACGGTATGTGCGGGTGGGTTGAGCAGGAATCAGCTGGAGGGGGGCGCAGGCGGAGTCAACGCAATGTCCTGGGCAGCCTTGATATGCTCACTGGCTGCCTGTGCTGCGGCCTCGGCGTCCTGTCGTTCGACCGCATCCAGTAGTGCACGCATTTCGACCGGTGCCTTCTCGCCACGGTTCGGGCTGGAGATCGTGATCAGACGCAGGCGATTGATGCGGGCATTGAGGCTGCGGACGATATCCCAGGCCAAGGTGTCACCCGCTGCATGGAACATCGTCTGATAGAAGCGCGTCGTGGCTTCAATTACTTCGCGGTAGTCGCGGTGACTGAACGCACGCTCAATATCGTTCAGCGCGACATGCATGGTCGCAATGTCTTCTGGTCTGCGCCTTCTGGCGCACCCGGCAGCAGCGTGTCCTTCGAGGAGCGAGCGAAGCTCGTAAATCTGGCGGGTGGTGTCATCATCAATGATGGCGACAATCGGGCCCTGGTGGCTACCGGACTGAACCAGACCTTCCGCTTCGAGCTGGCGCAGCACTTCGCGGACCACCGTGCGACTCACGCCCAGCTCTTCACAGAGATTGCGTTCGATCAGGCGTTGGCCAGGCTTAAAGTACTGATTCTGAATGGCGTCGCGAACTTTTTCCAGGGCGAGCTCGCGCAAGGTTCTGATGGAGCGATCCACCCTGATGCTGAGCGCTGCCTGCTGGTCTTCTCTGTCGGCCAGGGGCGTAGAACTCTTCATGGGATCTCATAGTGTGTCATTGGGGCGTCCAGAGTAGCACACGCTATGACGTTCATCCCATACCAAGCGGGCCTTGTCTCCATGGCTCCAACGGCTCGCACGAGCCTGCTCGTGTGCCATTCTGACTTCGATCTTCTGCGACCAGCGTGTCAGCACCGAATATTGGACACTCTCGCCCAGATAGCTGCGATCGATGATGGTCACTTCACTGCAGGGGCTGTCCGGCCCGCTGTCGACGCCGGTCAGGCGTAGCGCGTCCGGCCGGACCATCAATTGCCCCGGGCCGCCGGTATGGCAGTGTTCGATATGTCCGCAGCGCATCGCCAGCCCATCGGGCAGCCGGACCATCGGAGAGCTGGTGCAGGCGTCCACCTGCACGTCGATGAAATTGGAGTTTCCAATGAAGCCAGCCACGAAGCGTGTTTTCGGTCGTTCGTACAGCTCAGGGCCTGTGCCCACCTGTTCGATGCGCCCGCGATTGAATACGGCGATTCGATCCGAGAGACGCAGCGCCTCTTCCTGATCGTGGGTCACATAGAGGATTGTCACGCCGGTTTTCTGATGGATGCGGCGGAGTTCCGTTTGCAACTCTTCGCGCAGCTTCTTGTCCAGCGCCGAAAGTGGCTCATCCATCAGCAGAATTGGTGGGTCATAAGCCAGTGCCCGTGCGATGGCGACGCGCTGCTGCTGTCCACCTGACAGTGCGGAGGGCTTGCGGTGGCCAAAATCGCCGAGATGGACAAGCTTCAGCATCGCGTCGATCCGCCTGGAGATGTCGGCTTCGGCCCATTGGCGAACCCGCAATGGAAAGGCCACGTTCTCGGCAACACTCAGGTGGGGAAACAAGGTATAGCGTTGGAAGACCATACCGATGTTGCGTTGCGCTGGCGGTACACCCAGCAGATCACGTCCTTCGAGGCGCACATGCCCGCTGGTAGGGTCTTCAAATCCAGCGGTGATGTAGAGCGTCGTGCTCTTTCCTGATCCACTGGGTCCCAGAAAGGTCATGAACTCTCCGCGCCGGATGTCCAGTGAAACGTGATCGAGGGCGACTGCTGTGTGGTAGGTCTTGTGAAGATCCTGCAGGCTCAGAAAGGTGTCTTGTGGGCAGATGGGCATGGGAATACCTCGACAGGGTTCAATGGCGCTCGACTGTGTTCCTGTTGAACACGATGCCGACCAGCATGAAGACGGTAGTGACGGCGATCAACACCGATGAGGCGGCGGCAATTACCGGGGAGAGATCCTGGCGCAAGGCAGACCAGATCTTGACTGGAAGCGTTTCCACGCCGGGTGTGGACATGAAGATCGAGATCACGACTTCATCCCATGAGACCAGAAAGGAGAACGTTGCTGCCGCCAGCAGGCCAAGGCGGATCGCCGGAAACGTGACCTTGATTCGAACGGTCCATTCTGAAGCGCCGCAGATGCGTGCGGCATCCTCCAGCGTGAAGTCGAAGCTTTCGAGCGAGTTGGAGATGGCGATGATTGAAAAGGGTAGTGCGATGATCAGATGCCCGATCACGAAACCGGTGAAGGTACCGGTCAGACCCAGCTGAAGAAACAGGCCGTACAGCGCAACTGCCAAGATCACTACGGGCAGGATCATTGGCGTCAGAAAAAAGGCACGTAACACGCGCTTTCCACGAAACCGGCCGCGCACCAGCGCGACCGATGTAAGGAAGCCGATGGCCGTCGACAGAGCGCTCACGACCAGCGCCACTCGGGCGCTCGCCCAGGCGGCGTCGATCCAGGAGGGGTCGGAAAACAGCTCACCGTACCATCGGGTGGTCCAGGCGGGTGGAGGAAAGACAAGCCATTGAGAGCTGCCAAAGGAAAGTGCGATGATGAAAGCGATGGGCAGGACCAGAAAGATTGCGGTGGATGCTGTCATGAGCAGCAGCAGGAGCCGGAGTTTCCAGCCCATCTTCGAGATGTCGAGCAACATGATTCGCAATGCTCCTTCTTCAGTGGCTGGTATCGAGCTGCTTCTGCGAGTCGAACAGGCGCAGCTGTACGGCGTACAGGCTAAGTGTCACCACCATCAACATCAGTGCCACTGCGCCAGCCAATCCCCAGTTCAGCAATGACTGAACCAGTTGCACGATCAGCTCGGCCAGCATCATGTTGGCCGTACCCCCCAGCAGCGCCGGTGTCACGAAGTATCCTAGCGACATCACGAACACCATCAGTGCACCGCTGGCGAGGCCGGGAGCAGCGAGCGGCAGCAGCACTCTGTGGAATGCTTGCCAATGGCTGGCCCCACAGATGGAGGCTGCTCGCAGAACAGTCGGATCGATCGCCTTCATGGTGGCGTGAAGAGGCAGCACCAGAAAGGGCACCATGATGTAGATCATGCCGATAGTTACTCCGACTAGGTTGTTGACCATCACCAGTGGCATCTCGATCAGGCCCATGGCTCGCAGCATCTTGTTGATGACCCCGGTCTGCTGCAGCAATACCATCCAAGCGTAGGTCCGCACCAGCAGATTGGTCCACATCGACAACAGCAGCACGTTCATCAGCAGCCTACCCCAGCGCGATGGGATGATGGCTAGCACCCACGCGACCGGAAAACCGATCAGCACGGTGAACACCGTTACGACGGTGGCCACCAGGAAGGTATTGCCCATGACTTTCAGATAGGTGCTGGTGGCAACCAGCTCGCGATAATGTTCGAGTCCCCAGTGCGGATCTGAAATGCTGCGCAGCAGCAGGCCGATCACTGGTACGAGAAAAAAACAGCTCAGCAGGAGCATGGCCGGCATAAGCCAGCCGACCCCACCGGGTCTGAAGATTGCATGGATGGGAGTGCCAGAATGACTCATGTCGCCGGCTCGCTGCTGGAATTGTTGGGATGGCCCGCGTGGGGAGGGCAGGGTGCTTTTGCCTATTTGGCCTGCCAGGCATACCACCGCTTGCCGATGGCATCGCGGTGTTCGGCCCAGTACGACATGTCAAGATTGATCTGCGTGTCCTTGAACTGATCGGGCAAGCTCTTCACCACATCGGCTGGCATCAGTGCCTTGGCCGCGGTGTTGATGGGTGCATAGGCCGTATCGGTTGCCATGCCAGCCTGAGCCTTGGCGCTGGTTGCCTCGGCCAGGAATTTCATGGCGGCACTCTTGTTCGCACTGCCCTTCGGGATCACCAACACGTCGGCAGCTGTCAGGTTCTGCTCCCAGGACATGCTTGCGATGCCTTCCGACTGCTGAATGGCGTGTACCCGGCCGTTCCAGAACATGCCTATCGGTGCTTCGCCCGAGGCCAGAAGTTGCTGCGATTGAGCCCCACCAGTCCACCAGACGATGTCTTTCTTGATGGTGTCGAGCTTCTTGAAGGCGCGGTCCAGATCTAGCGGGTAAAGCTTGTCGGCAGGAACGCCATCGGCCAGAAGGGCCATCTCCAGCACGCCCGGGGCCGCCCATTTGTAGAGAGCCCGTTTGCCGGGATACGTCTTCAGGTCAAAGAGGCTGGACCAGCCCTTGGGTTCACCGGAAATCGACTGGGTGTTGTAGCCCAGCACGAAGGCGTAATAGAAACTGCCCACATAGTGGGTACTGGAGAAACGTTCATCCAGGCCAGCCTTAGGTACGATCGAATAATCGATTGGCTCCAGCAGGCCGTCCTTGGCTGCACGGGCAGCGAAATCTCCTTCCACGTCTACCACATCCCAGGTCACACGTCCGCTTTCGACCATCGCCTTGAACTTGCCATAGTCGGTGGGACCGTCCATCACTACACGGATTCCACTCGAGTTGCTGAACGGATCGACCCAGTGTTTCTTCTGTGCATTCTGAGTGCTGCCTCCCCAGCTGGTGAACACCAGCGGCTTGGTCTGGGCGAGCGTGTTGGTGCCCGTCAATGTGGCGCTCAGCGCCAGCAGCAGGGCGCTGCACTGGGTCAGGGTCTGTGCTTTCATGGTGTCTCCTCGTTTCTGTCAAGCTGTCGTTGTTGGGGTACTGCTTTTGCGGTTAGACCTCAGCGCATGACGAAGGGGTCTGCTATGGGGGCATCGCTCGTGTTGATCCAGACGGATTTCGTGCGTGTGTATTCCTGAACCGCATCGGCTCCCGCTTCCCGACCAAGGCCGCTCAGTCCATAGCCGCCGAAAGGCACCATCGGTGAGATCACACGGTAGGTGTTGATCCAGACGATGCCGGCACGGATGCCTTTCGACAGCCGATGACCCCGCGCCAGATCGCGCGTGAACACGCCACTGGCCAGTGCGTAGGGACTGTCGTTGGCAAGCCGCAAAGCCTCAGATTCGGTCTCGAAGCTCAGCACACTGAGCACTGGGCCGAACAGTTCATCGCGCACGCAGGGCAAGGAAGGATCATCACAGATGAGAATGGTGGGCTCGAAGTAAAAGCCGTATGGAAAGGCCTCTGGAACCTTTCCACCGCATAGCAGGCGGGCACCCTGTTCGAGACTGCTGCCGATGATGCTTTCGATTGCTTCTCGCTGACGGGCGGTGGCTAACGGTCCCATCTCGGTTTCCATCTGCTGGGGATCGCCGATACGGATCTTTCCGGCTTTGTCCACAAGCTTTCGGACCAGCTGATCGTGAATGCTGCGCTGGACCAGCAGTCGTGAGCCAGCCACACAGCTCTGGCCGCTCGCGGCGAAGATTCCGGATACGATGGCATTGGCGGCGCTGTCCAGATCTGCGTCGTCGAAGACCAAAACCGGCGATTTCCCGCCCAGCTCAAGCGAAGTCACCGCTAGGTTCTCTGCAGTATTTCTGACGATGGCACGTGCCGTTGCGGGCCCGCCCGTAAACGCGATCTTGGACACCAGGGGGTGACTCGATAACGCTTTTCCGCAGACCTCACCGGAACCGGTCAGAATGTTGACCACGCCCTCTGGAAAGCCAGAGTCATGAACCAGCCGGGCAAAGGCCAGCAACGGGGTGGGCGCGTCTTCTGACGCCTTGATCACAATCGTGCACCCCGCTGCCAGTGCTGGGGCCAGCTTCACCGCCGTCAGGAACATCTGCGAGTTCCAAGGAACGATCGCCGCCACCACACCAATCGGCTCCCGCCGGGTGAAGGCTTCCATATCCGATTTGTCCAGTGCAAACGTGGCACCCTGTACCTTGTCTGCTAGGCCGGCGAAGTAACGGTAGTACTCGGCGATGTACTGAATCTGGGCGCTTGTTTCACGGCGAATCTTGCCGGTGTCCTTTGTTTCGGTCTCGGCCAGAAGCTGGACGTTGTCAAGAATCAGGTCGGCCAGACGCAGCAGCAGCTTGGCCCACTGACCCGCATGCGTCCTGCCCCAGGGCCCTTCGGTCAGCGCACGATGCGCGGCACGAACCGCACGATCGACATCTTCCGCATCGGCCATTGGCACCCTGGCCCAGGGGGCCCCGCTGGCAGGGTCGAGGCTGTCGCGCCATTGACGGGCATCTTCGAATGCGCCGTCGATGTATTGTTGGTAGGTCTTCATCGCGTCAGGAGAATGCAGGCATCACTTCGTTGATGAACAACTCGAGGCACTTACGCTTCCGAGCATGGCTCATATGGTTATCGAGCCAGATGCTGTATTGGTCGTAGCCCAGCGCTTCATATTTCCGGAGGCGTTCGATCACTTGGTCCGGTGTGCCCACCACCAGATTCCTGCGGATGTTCTCCGCCGAGAACTGAGGAGCGGCGTCGATGTCCTCTTGCCGGATGGGTTCCATCAGACCTTTTCTGATGGGACGGTCGCGTTTGATCCACTTGCCGAAGTAAACATAGAAGGCTTGGAGATCCGCGATTCCCTGTTCGACTTCCTCTGCGTTCTCACCGACATAGGTGTGCATCAGCATCATGATTTCAGGGCGGGGAACCTCCGGGTGGTCCGCACACGCTTTGTTGAAACGCTCCATCAGGCTCGCGACCTCCGTATCTCCAGAGGCCAGGGAAGTCACCTGCACGTTGCAGTGATTGGCGACGGCGAAGTCGTGGGACATTGGGTCCCGTGCTGCGATCCACATGGGCGGATGAGGGCGTTGAACCGGGTAGGGCATGACGGACGTTTCCGGAAAATTCCAGTACTGTCCCTTGTGGGAATAGTCACCCTCGAACAGCTTCTGCAGGGCAGGCACCATCTCACGCATGCGTGCCCCGGCTTCCATGGCGTCCAGGCCGGGCATCATCCGTTCGTACTCGAAGGTGTAGGCGCCGCGTGCAATGCCCAGATCCAGGCGACCGTTGGAAATCACATCGCATAAGGCCGCTTCGCCGGCCAGGGCGATCGGATGCCAGAAGGGCGCGATGACAGTTCCTGTGCCGAGTCTGATTCTTTCGGTCTTTCCGGCAAGGTAGGCCAGGTTGACGAACGGGTTCGGCGCGATCGTGTAACCCATGCCGTGATGCTCGCCGATCCAAAAGGTTTCAAAACCAGCCTGCTCGGCCAGCTGAACCAGCTCTGTCATTTCGTCGAGCAGCTGCTTGTGCGATGTTTCTTCCCGATAGCATTCCAGGTGGGCAAATAGCGAGAATTTCACGAGCGTACTCCTTGAGATCGATGGGATGTCGTGTGGCTGGCGTTCAACGAGGGGAGAGTGGCAGAACACGGCCGTCCTTGCTGTCACCCATGTAGACGCCGTATAGATCCTGCTCGCGCTCACGGGCATAACGGTGCAGAATCGACCGCGTGGTTTCATCGGTTGCGTCGAAGGTCGCAACGGCGTCGAGGGGCAAGTAGCAGAGTCGCGCATCGACCGGCGATACCGGGGCTCTGCCCCGGTACACCACACAGGGGCCGTCCGTGTCCTCATACACCGAAAACACAAAGTCCAGAGTCGCGTTCACGCCCAGCTCTCGAAGCTCTTGATATAGCCCCGAGGCCGCCGTCGGGCTACCCAGTTTCGAGGCCTCCGGGAGTTGCAGCATGTTGGCCTCACGGCGTAGCAGAATGCCTTCCGGTGTGTCGATCAGGGCACTGACACGT
The DNA here is from genome assembly GCA_041855185.1 of Lautropia sp. Taxonomy (GTDB): domain Bacteria; phylum Pseudomonadota; class Gammaproteobacteria; order Burkholderiales; family Burkholderiaceae_E; genus Lautropia. Next base: position 8,213 of record JBHADS010000025.1, read on the forward strand.
GCCCCTCTGCGCACTGCTGCCTCCACCTCAGAGGCATCCTTGTAGTCCACATAGGCGCCTCGGCAGTAGCCCAGCGGTTTGCCCGGATGAGTACTGAAGGACTGCACGCGTCCGATCAGGATCGTGTGGTCGCCCGCGTCCACCTGCTGTTCGGTATGGCAATGGAAGCTGGCAAGGCTCTCATGAATCGTCGGTGTGCGGATATGGCTCAGACTCCAGGCGACACGGTGAAACTTGTCGGGAGCTTTGGAGGCAAATAATCCAGAGACAGCGCGCTGCTGGTCACTGAGCACGTTCACGCTGAATACGGACGCTTGGGTGAAGACCTCATGGCTGTGCGCTGTCTTCGCCAGGCACACCAGCACCAGAGGCGGGTCGAGCGACACGGAAGTGAAGGAGTTTGCCGTGAAGCCGCGTGCGTCGCCATTGCTGTCGATGGTGGTGACGACTGTGACACCTGTCGGGAAGCTGCCCAGGGCATCTCGGAACTGACGAGTATCGAATGCAAGGGGGGTGCTCATCGGGAGCCTCCTCAGGTGTGCTGGGATATGAAGTTCCGGAGCAGCGCATTGACGGCGTCGGTCGCAACCAGACTCATCATGTGGCGCTGGCCAGGGAGGATCGACAGGAGGGAACGCTCAATGCCGGCGTGCATGGCTTCGGACATCGACGGTGTCGAGTTAGGGTCAAGCTCACCCGTCGCGATGAGTGTCGGCACGCGGATGTGCTGCAAACGGCCATGATGGCGCCGGTCGGATTCTGAAAAGATCCGGTAGGCACGTGCGTAGCCCGCAAGCGGTACCTGCTGGAGCAGCTCTGTACAGAGATCAGCTGCAGCGCGGTCCTGTGGCGGAACCGGACAACCGAACCAGCGATGGATGGTGTCCAGGACGCTGCTGGGTTTCCCTCGTTCGGCCAGTGCCCGAGCGCGCGCCGCAACGGCTGCACGCTGTGCATCCGTGCGGCAGTAGACGCCGTTGAGCGCGGTCGCGCTGTGCACACGATCGGCGTGGGCGATAGCCATCTCCAGAGTGATCAGCGCGCCCATCGAATGACCAACGATGTGGGCCTGCGCAATGTCTAGCGCATCCAGCAGTTGCACCAGCTGCGTCGCGTAGTCCCCAATGTCTCGGGTCTGCTCTGGCATAGCACTCTGTCCGTGCCCGAGCATGTCATAGACAACAACCCGGAAACCTGCGGATAGCCCCTGCACCTGCGGCGCCCAGACCTGCTGACTCATGCCCACACCGTGAATCAGCACAATGGGCACCCCGGTGCCGTAGGCACTCCACGCGGTTCCCTGAGGGCTGATTCCGTGGGTGTTTGCTGCCCTCGTGCAGGACGCCGTATTCATCATTGGCCGCCCAGTTCCTTGAGATCCTGGTAACGATCACCGATACGGTGATGAGGGCGCCCCCCAATCGAGGCGCCCAACGCCACCACCAGCTCATCCGGTGCCGGGGCGTCGAGAATCGAGAAGTGCACTGTCAGGTAATGCGAGCGCATGCCTTCGTCGTGCTTGTGCATCAGCGGGATGCTGATGGGGCATCCGGCCGGAGCCCGCACGTTGGTGAAAGCCAGATAGCTTTTTGCTCCCACCGCTTGGCGGAAGTGGTTGCCGAAGCGCAGCGTGTGGATGAGGGCTGAGGCATGTTCCAGCTCGCCCCCTGTCCCGACGATGGCGGCCTTGCCGTAGCCTTCCACGGCTTTGCCAGACCCGGCCATCTGTACGATGAGCGCGGTCAGGTCCTCGCCAAGAGCCGGTGCCAGCGCGTGAATCTCCGGTTTCAGGTCTTCGACATAACCCCGGCCGTACCAGGGGTTCGGCAGAACCGCGGCCGCCCCGAACAGGCGCATGGGTGTAGCGGCTTCTCGACCGCCTTCGATGAGCACGTCCTCGGTGTAGGTGACGAATTTACGGACAGTGGTCGATTTCATGGGTTCCTCATGAGCTGGGAATAGGGTCTGTATGTGTTAAGTCATAATACGGTATACCAACATACAGTGCACAAGGGTGTTTTCCCTTAGGCGCGTCAATGCAACCCCAAAGAGTTCGTAGATCAGGGCCGGCAGAACGAATGTCGTGAACATTTGGTTTGGCTTTTGCGCTTTCTACCGCCCAAGCCCCTGTATCGTCCAAATCGTCCAATATTGGACCAAAATCTTGGCTGGTCCAATATTGGACGGTTTGGACGATGATGGATTCCAAGGCTTCTGTGACACCTTTCGATGAGCTGGCTGAAACTTGCGCCGCAATCCTGGATCTCTATGTGCAGTGGGCGAAGCGGCGTGGCTTGAGCGCCAACGAGTTTTTTGTGCTCTACATGCTGGGCAGCGCCGGTAGCTGCACTTCCAGGGAGATCGGCGAGGAGTGGCATCTGCCGAAGCAGACGGTGTCCTTCGTCTGCCGGCAGCTGCAGGAAAAAGGTTGGCTGGCTGTGGATGTCGATGCGCAGGACAAACGGGGCAGGCGTCTGCGGCTGACCCCGGCTGGCGAGGCGCTGGCGTTGCCGATGGTGGCCGAACTCAGTCGTCTGGAGCAGCGTTGTGCCGAGCGTTTCGGGGCTCAGGAGCTGATTCAGCTGTTGCAGAGCCTGAAACGGCTGCATGTGCTGTTTTCCGGGCAACTGGAGGCCAGCGATGAACATTGAGCCCGTCAGCGTTGCCAGCAGCTGGCAGGCACTTCGGCACATCGCCCGGCACAACAGAAAACGTCTGGCCGGCACTTTTGCGCTGGTAGCGGCAGAAAATCTTCTGTATCTGAGCTATCCGCTGTTTTCGGCCTTCGCCATCAACGCGATGGTTCGTGGCGAGGTGTGGAAGGCATTGTTGTACAGTGCCTTTGTTCTGCTGGTCTGGGGCACAGGAGCACTGCGTCGCAGTGTGGATACGCGGGTGTTTGCTCGCATGTATGCCGAGCTGACGGTGCCGGTCATTCTGCGTCAGCGTGACAAGGGCGTGGGGACATCGGCGATCAGTGCGCGCGTGCTGCTGTCACGTGAACTGATCGATTTCTTCGAGACCCATCTGCCTACACTGCTGACTTCCGGCTTCTCGATTCTGGGAGCGGCAGTGATGCTGATCATGCTGGAGTTCTGGGCCGGCGTGGCAGCGGCGGGTGTGCTGTTGGTCTTTGCCTTGCTGTTGCCGCGTTATGCGCGGGTCAACGATGCGCTGTTCGGCCGTTTGAACAACCGACTGGAGCAGGAGGTACAACTGATCGACGGGGCTTCGGTGGCGCGGCTGCATCGGCACTATCATCTGGCAGCCCGATTGCGCATTCGGTTGTCCAACCGGGAGGCGCTGGGCTACCTGTGCATCGGCGCCGCGATGGCCGTAGTCTTTGGTGCCGCTGTCGTGCAGATGAGCAGTCGCAGCGTGGACGCCGGACATATCTACGCCGTGATGACCTACCTGTGGACCTTTGCCATCAGTCTTGATGATGCGCCCCGGCTCGCCGAGGAGTTCTCCAAACTCAAGGATATCGGCAGGCGTGTGGAGGTGGGCTGATCGCCGGCTTCGTGCATCCGCCCGTCCTGTGCAGGGGCTGACGGGGATGCGCGATTCAGCAGGATACGCCGGGCTGCGGCCCGGCGACATCCGTCAAGCGCATCCACCGTTCGTAGCCGGTCGGGGCGGGTTCTTCGCTCCGCGCATCCGCTCCGCGCCGGGACTCACTCCCAGGCCCACCACCACGGCGAGCCGTCCCAGTTCAGGGCGGCGTCGGTGTTCCAGTTCCGGACTTCGGCGCTCGGGGTGTCTGCGGCGTCGTCGGTTTCATTGTTGCCGGCGCTGCCGGCGGGATGGTCGGCCACGTCATAGCCATCGGGCAGCAGGGGGGCGTCCGGGGTCCAGCCATCCTCCACCTGCCAGCGGGTGCAGAGGTCGCGGTGCAGGACCGGCAGGCGCAGCTCCCAGCACAGGATGGGTTGCTGGTGGGTTTCGCCCTGGCGCAGCGTCAGCCGGATTTCGCCCTCGAT
>JBHADS010000026.1:0-4498 GCA_041855185.1 Lautropia sp.
CCGGCCCGACCTTCGTGCTCGGCGACATCGGCACACACCTCTACTATCTGATGCAGCGGGTGCTGCCCGGCCTGCGCGTGGAGCGGCTGCTCTGCGATCGCAAAGCCTTCATTGCCAGCCGGGCACCGCTCGAAGATCACGCCACCGTGCTGATGCATTTCGACAATGGCGCACGCGGCCATCTGTGGGTTTCATCGGTGGACGCCGGTCGCATGGAAGGGCAGCGCTATCGCTTCGTCGGCAGCAAGGCATCGCTGGAATGGACGGATGCCCGCCCCAACGAACTGATCTATGAAATCCAGGGCGAGCCGGCACAGATCCTTCATCATGGCATGCCCTATCTGGCACCGGAATGTCTGGCGGCCGACCGGATGGGCGCGCTGCACACCGAGGGGCTGAGCGACAGCTGGGCCAATATCTATCTGTGGATCGCCGAAGCCATCGATGCCACCCGCCGCGGGGATCAGGCCTTTCTGCGCACCCACCACTATCCCGGCCTGGAAGCCGGCATCGAGGGCGTTCGCTGGCTGGAACACTGCGTCCGCTCGGCCGATGCCGGTGCAGTCTGGGTGGACACCCTTTCACGATGAATACGAGCATGACGCTGAACTGCGCCCCGTGCTGCTGGGGCGTGGACGATGTCCACAACCCGCATCTGCCGGATTGGCAGAAGGTACTGGACGAAGCGGCCGAAGCCGGATTCTCCGGTCTGGAACTGGGCCCCTATGGCTACATGCCGCTCGACATCGGGCGGGTTGCCGAGGCACTGGATCGACGCGGTCTGCGCATCGTGGCCGGCACCATCTTCGATGATCTGGTCTCGGCCGCCAACCGCGAGAACCTGCTGCGGCAGACCCGCCAGATCTGCGCGTTGATCTCGAAGCTGCCACCGCCGCTGCGTCTGGACGGCGGGCATTTCGATGCGCCCTATCTGACGGTGATGGACTGGGGACACGATGAGCGCGACTTCGCTGCGGGACACAGCGATCGCGCTCCGCGTCTGGACGGTGACGACTGGCAGACGATGGTCGAGACCATCCGGATGATCGCCGAGGTCGCGCGCGACGAGTTCGGCATCCGTGCCACCCTCCATCCTCATGCCGGCGGCTATATCGAGTTCATCGATGAAATCGAACGAATTGCCGACGACATCGGCGCCGAGACCGCCGGCTTCTGTCTGGACACCGGCCATCTGCGCTATGCGGGCATGGACCCGGTGGAGACGCTCGAACGCTTCTGGACCCGAATCGATTATCTGCATTTCAAGGACATCGATCCGCAGGTGTACGCGCGTGTGATGCAGCAACGCATCCGCTTCTTCGATGCCTGCGCAGAGGGCGTGATGTGTCCGATCGGCCAGGGCATGCTCGATTATCCGGCCATCCACGCGCTGCTGACCGAACGCGGCTACCGGGGGCACATCACCATCGAACAGGAACGCGACCCCCGCAACGACGCCAGCGTGCTCGACAACCTGAAAGCATCGCGCCGATTTCTCGAATCGCTCGGCTTTCCGGCCCCGGAGCGGGCAGCGGCTGCGCAGACGCCCCAGAGGACACCCGATTGACACGGCAGGCGGTGCACGGATGAGCGGCACCGCGGACACCGCCCACAGAACGACGAATCACAAGGACGAACACCATGACAAGAACCATCCGTCTCACCGCCGCCCAGGCGATGATCCAATGGCTGTCGGTTCAGATGACCGAGGACGGCGAACGCTTCATCGAGGGCATGTGGGCCATCTTCGGGCACGGCAATGTGGCCGGCGTCGGCGAGGCGCTCCACCGCTATCGGGACGTGTTTCCGACCTGGCGGGGCCAGAACGAACAGACGATGGCCCATGCCGCGATTGCCTACGCCAAGACCAAACGGCGTCGCCGTGCCCAAGCCGTCACCTCGTCCATCGGCCCCGGTTCGACCAATCTGGTGACGGCGGCGGCGCTGGCGCACGTCAACCGTCTGCCGCTGCTGATGGTCTGCGGCGATGTCTTCGCCAACCGGCGTCCCGATCCGGTCCTGCAGCAGATCGAGGACTTCGATGACGGCACGGTGTCGGCCAATGATGCCTTCCGCCCGGTGGTGCGCTATTTCGATCGCATCACCCGGCCCGAGCATCTGCTGACCTGCCTGCCGCGGGCACTGGCGGTGATGACCGATCCCGCCAACTGCGGGCCGGTCTGTCTGGCTTTTTGCCAGGACGTGCAGGCTGAAGCCTTCGACTATCCGGCAGCCTTCTTCGAGCCGCGCGTCTGGCGCATCCGCCGTCCCGAGCCCGACCCGCGGGAGCTGGCGGATCTGCTGGCCGCGCTGCAGGCGGCCAGACGCCCGATGATCGTCTCGGGCGGCGGGGTGCTGTACTCCGGCGCCGAGGATGCGCTGGCCGACTTCGCCAGCCGGCACAACATTCCCTTCGTCGAGACCCAGGCCGGCAAGGGCGGGCTCTCCTTCGAGCACCCGCTGAACTTCGGCTCGCCGGGCGTGACCGGTTCGGCCTGCGCCAACCAGTTGGCCGCCGAATCTGATCTGGTGATCGGCGTGGGCACCCGCTTCCAGGATTTCACCACCGGTTCGTGGACAGTATTCTCCGCAGCCGACCGCCGGCTGGTGTCGATCAACCTGCATGGCTACGACGCCACCAAGCATGGCGCACTGCCCGTGGTGGGCGATGCGCGCAGCACGCTCGAACAGTTGTCCGCAGCCTTGGGCGACAAGCGCTTCGATTGGCACGATCCCGCAGCACGCACCGGCTGGATCGAGACCGTGCGTCGCGTGACAGCCGCCCCCGAAAGCGCCGGCCTACCCTCCGATGCTCAGGTGATCGGGGCTGTGCAGCGTGTTTCCACGCCTGACACGGTGGCGATGTGTGCCGCGGGCACCATGCCCGGCGCGCTGCAGGTGCTGTGGCTGGCCGCACGCAGCGGCTATCACATGGAATATGGCTATTCGTGCATGGGCTATGAAGTGGCGGGCGCGATGGGCATCAAGCTGGCAGCGCCCGACAAGGAGGTGATCTGCTTCGTCGGCGACGGCTCGTACATGATGGCCAACTCCGAACTGGCGACGGCCGTGATGCGCAAAGTGCCGTTCACCGTGGTGCTGACCGACAACCGCGGCTACGGCTGCATCAATCGGCTGCAGCAGGAATGCGGAGGCGCCGAGTTCAACAATATGTACAAGGACAGCAATGTCGAGCAGCAGCCGGAGATCGATTTCGTGGCCCATGCCGCATCGATGGGCGCCGTGGCCATCAAGGCAGCCTCGATCGCCGAGCTGGAGGCCCGCATTGTCGAGGCGCGGGGCCGCGACGTGCCCACGGTGATCGTGATCGACACCGAAGCCGTGTCCGGCACCGGCGCCGGTGGCCACTGGTGGGACGTGGCCGTTCCGCAGACCGGCGGACCGGAACGTCTCGAAAAAGCCCGCGCACGCTACGCCACCAACGTCGCCCGGCAGCGCACCTTCGACTGAGCGGCCGGGGTCTTTGCCCTCCCGCTCTTTCCCCAGACTTTCATACGGAATTGCATCATGTCCACACTGCTCAGGAAGCCCTTCGGCACGCACGGCAAGGTTCATCAGATTTCTCCGGCCTCCGCGGGCTGGCGCTATGTCGGTTTCGATCTCTGGAAGCTGCGCGCCGGCGAGCGTATCCAGGAAGACACCGGCAGCGAGGAAGTGATGCTGGTGATGGTGGAAGGCAAGGCGCGATTCCAGGCCGCCGGACAGGACTGGGGCGAGCTGGGCGACCGGATGCATGTCTTCGAGAAGAAACCGCCGCACTGCCTGTACGTACCCAACGATCAGCACTGGGAGGCCGAGGCCACCACGGACTGCACGATCGCCGTCTGCAAGGCCCCCGGCCGATCCGGACACCCGGCGCGCCGGATCGGCCCGGAAGGCATCACGCTGACCCAGCGCGGCGAGGGCTGCAATGCGCGCTTCATCAACAACATCGCGATGGAGAACGAGGACTACTGCGACAGCCTGCTGGTGACGGAGGTGTTCACGCCGGCCGGCAACTGGTCCTCCTACCCCAGCCACCGGCACGACGAGGATGATTTTCCGCGCATCACCTACCTGGAAGAAACCTATTACCACCGCATCGATCCGGGCAACGGTTTCGGCATCCAGCGTGTCTATACCGATGATCTGAGCCTGAACGAGACGATGGCGGTGCACGACGGCGATGTGGTCTGTGTGCCCCGTGGCCATCACCCCTGCGGCGCGCCCCACGGCTTCGAGATGTACTACCTGAACGTGATGGCAGGACCGCTGCGCAAGTGGCGCTTCGTCTGCGCACCGGAAGTCGAACATCTGATGCCCCGATAAGAACCCGAGAACGGCCCGCCGGAGACGGCGTGGCATGACAAGAAAAGGATGGAGACATATCGATGACAGCACTGGAATTCCAGTCCAACCGACCGATCGACATTGCCTGCCTGGGCCGGCTTGCCGTCGACCTCTATGGCGAGCCCATTGGCGTGGGCATCGAGAACAC
>JBHADS010000027.1:0-5231 GCA_041855185.1 Lautropia sp.
CCGGCACGCATGGCAACGATCGTCCGGACCCATGCACAACAGATTTCAACCGCTGTTTCAGCCATACACCCTCAACAACGGCGTCACGGTGCCCAACCGCCTGGTGGTGGCGCCGATGACGCATTACGCCTCGCATCCCGATGGCAGTCTGAGCGAGGCCGAGCGCGCCTTCATCGCTGCGCGTGTCGATGGCTTCGGGATGTTCATTTCGGCCGCCACGCTGGTGTCTCCGGAGGGCAAGGCATTCGTGGGCCAGCCCGAGGCCATCGGTGACGAGGATCTGCCCAGTCTGCGCGAGGTGGCGGCGCTGATCCGCAGTGGCGGCGGCAAGGCCATCCTGCAGACCCATCATGGCGGTTGGCAGGCCGTCCCGGCACTGATCGAAGGTGCCGAGGTGGTGGCGCCCTCCGAGCATCCCAAACGCGGTGCGCGGGCGATGACCGAGGCCGAGATCCATGCGGTGATCGCCGCCTTCGGGCGGGCGACCGATCTGGCGATCCGGGCGGGCTTCGACGGGGTCGAGATCCACGGTGCCAACAACTATCTGATCCAGCAGTTCTATTCCGCCATCAGCAACCGGCGCAGCGATGACTGGGGCGGCAGCCTCGACAAACGGATGCGCTTCCCGCTGGCGGTGGTCGATGCCGTCACGGCGGCACGGGCCGCGCATCGCCGCGATGATTTCATCATCGGCTACCGCTTCTCGCCGGAGGAAGCTGGCGAGCAGGGGCTGACGATGGTCGATACCTTTGCACTGATCGATGCGTTGGTGCAGAAACCGCTGCAATATCTGCATGTGTCGCTGTGGGACTTCTTCAAGAAGGTACGGCGTGGCGCCGATGTCGAGCGGACGCGGATGCAGTTGCTGCATGAGCGCATCGCCGGTCGCCTGCCGCTGATCGGCGTCGGCAATCTGTTCACCGCCGAGCAGATGCTGGCCGCCTTCGAGACCGGATGGGCGGAGTTCATTGCCGTCGGCAAGACGGTGCTGATCAACCCGGCGCTGGTGCGCCTGATCCGGGAAGGGCGCGAGCAGGAAATCGTTACCGAGCTGGACCCCGGGCGGGCCGACCGTTATCAGCTGCCGGAGCATCTCTGGCATCAGAATCTGCAGGGGCTCTCCTATCTGCCGCCGGTGAAGGGGCGCGACTGGACGCCGCTGGATATCTGAGGCGCTCGTCGGAGGCTTCGACTCCCGCCGCGGAGGCTTCGGGGGCCGGCGAGGATGAGGGCCGCCCGGAGCGGTCGGCATGTCTCAGATACTTGGGTGCGGGTCTTTCGGTGCGGAGGGTTCTTTCGATCAGCGCTGCCATGCGCGCGGCCTGTGGTGTGCCGAGCCGGCGCAGACCCGCGATGCAGCCCTCGCGGTCTTCGACGGCTTCGCCCTGGCTGGCCTTGCGCTTGGCCTCCAGCCGATCGATCGGGATCTCGATACCGACGATGGCCCGCAGCATCTTGTCGAGATAATCGGCAGGTGCCTCGTCCACGCGCCACGGTTGCGGGAACGGGGCTTCCTGCGCATCGTTCAGCCGATTCAGCATCATCAGCAGCCAGTCGCGGTCGTGCACCGCACGCGCGATGCCGTGGGCGTTGACGGCCTCGTAGTTCCAGGTGGGCACGACCTTGCCGTGGGGGCGGTGCTCCGGATACCAGGTTGCCGAAATATAGGCGTCGGCGCCACGGAACATCACGACCGAAGGGCGGCCATCGGCCAATTGCTTCCAGACCGGATTGCCGCGGGCCACGTGCGCGATCAGCGTGCCATGTGGGCCGCGCTCCCGATCCAGAAAGAAGGGAATGTGGTTTGCCACCAGACCATCTTCACTCGAACAGACCCAGGCACCCAGCGGATTGGCCTCGATCAGCCCAAAGACTTCGTCCGGGTCGGTGATCAGGTGCTTGCGTTGGATGAACATGGGTTTCTCGGTATCGGCGAGTCTGGACGGCCAAGGATATCAGCCCGTGATTCCTGCGGCGCCGAAAGCATGCTGCAGCAACAGGGCCGATAGCACGAACATCGTGATGCCGATCAGCCCATCCAGGATCTGCCAGGCGCGGGGGCGGGCAAAGAAGGGGGCCAGCCAGCGGGCGCCATAGCCCAGCACGCAGAACCAGAGCACGCTGGCCGTGCTGCAGCCGGCGATGAACCACAGGCGCAGATCGGCCGGATGCTGGGCACCGATGCTGCCGATCAGCAGCACCGTGTCCAGATAGACATGCGGATTCAGCAGCGTGAAGGCAGCTGCCTGGGCCAGCACTTTCGTGCGGCTGCTGCTGCCGGAGCCGGGGGCGGCCGAGAGCTGATGGGCCTGACGGGCCCGTTGCAGCGCCTGCCAGCCGTAGACCGCCAGAAAACAGGCGCCGGCCACCGCCAGGAGCCGCGCCAGACCGGGGCTGTTGCCCAGTGCCTGCGCCATGCCGAGCACGCCGGCGCTGATCAGCAGTGCATCGGCCGCTGCGCAGAACAACACCACGCTGCTGATGTGTTCACCACGCAAGCCCTGGCGCAGCACGAAGGCATTCTGCGCGCCGATTGCGACGATCAGGCCGAAGCTGAGGGCGAGTCCCTGAAGGAAAACGGAAGCGGTCTGGGCGAGCATGATGCGGAAAGTATGTGTGTGTCGAGCCGTGTATGGCGAAAGCTTGGAGCCTGTCATGCGCCTGAGCGCATTCAGTTCACAAACGAAGCGGCGTTCAGGATGTGCGCGGGCGTATGACAGGCCCTAGCGTGCCTGTCTTGCCGGATAAGATCAAATTGAAGTTTCTTCACCGGATGAAGAGAATCTTAATTCGGAGTCGGGGCACGCGGCGCAGGCGACGGTGCAGAGCCGCGTGGGCCTGCATGAGACAATGAATGCTTCCATTCGAGCCTTTCGGGGGGCGAGATGCTGAAAATCAACCATGTCGCGCTGTATGTGGCCGATCTGGGCCGGAGCCGGCGTTTCTACGAGCAGTTCTTTTCGGCCAGCGCCAACGAGCGCTATCACAATCCACGCACCGGCCTGCAGACCCATTTTCTGCGCTTTCCGGGCAATGATGTCCGCCTGGAGATCATGACGAGACCCGGGCTGTCGGCGCGTGCGGATCGCTCGATGAACGAGGGCTTCATTCATCTGGCTTTCAGCGTCGGCAGCGCCGAGGCGGTCGATGCGCTGACGGCGCGCCTGGTTGCCGCAGGGTATCCCTGTCTGAGCGGACCGCGGACGACGGGCGACGGCTACTATGAAAGCGTCGTGGCGGACCCCGACGGCAATCTGATCGAGATCACCGTGTGAACATCGGCCAGGTGTTTCCAGCATGTTCGATTACCCGTCGCTGAGTGCGCTGGCCGCGGTGGTTGGGGCTGAGCGAAGCGGCGTGCGTCAGCGGGAGGCTGGGGAGGATGCCTCCGGCGCCGTCTGCAGAACCGCGATCAGCGCCTGCAGCAGCGGCGAACCGGCGCGGCGGTTGGCGTAGTAGAGGTGGTAGCCGGGAAAGACAATCGCCCAGTCGTCCAGCACGCTCTGCAGACGGCCATCGGCCAGTTCCTCGGCGATGACATCACGCGGCATCCAGATCAGCCCGTGGCCCTGGCAGGCGGCACGTGTCAGCAGCTTCGCGTGGTTGGCGATGAAACGGCCCTGGGGCTGCACCATCAGCTTTCTGCGCCTGTCCAGCGGGTCGGTGAACTCCCAGGGCAGAATCCCGCCGTGCGTGGGCAGGCGCAGGGGATTCTGGCCCAGTCGTGGGCCTCAGCTGAAGCTGGCGGGCTGAAGGGGTTCAGTATTTTTCCCGGATCACCTTCTGCTCGGGATCGGCTTCGTCGATCTTGTCCTGGGCTTTTTCGTGATCGTCGGCATCGGCTTCGGGCGCTTCGTGGATGTGCTCGGCCGGCGGGTGGTACTGGAAACTGCCGTAGATCGGGAAGTGGTCGGATTCGATGCCGGGCAGCACGCGGATGTCGCGCATCATGAAGTCGCTGCTGTGGAAGATGTGGTCGAGCGGCCAGCGGAACAGCGGCCATTTGGCATGGAAGGTGCTGAATAGGCCGCGGCCGATGCGCGGGTCCATCAGGCCGCTGGTGCGCTGGAACAGGCGCGAGGTGGAGGACCAGGCCACGTCGTTCAGATCGCCGAAGACCAGCACCGGACGTTGGGCTTCGGCGATTTCCTGGCCGACCAGCAGCAGCTCGGCGTCACGATTGGTGGAGGTGGCGCTTTCGGTGGGGGTGGGCGGCATCGGGTGCAGGCAATAGATGTCGATCCATTCGCCCGAGCGCAGCTGCACTTCGCCGTGGATCGAGGGGATATCCTCCTGCACCCAGTGCCGGACTTCGATGTCGCGCAGCGGTAGCCGGCTGTAGAGGTGCATGCCGTACAGGTTGTCGAGCGGAATCTTGACGGTATAGGGATAGTCCTTTTCCAGCGGCTGCAGCTGCTCCTCCCACCATCGATCGGTTTCGAGCGTCAGCAGCAGATCGGGTTGCCAGCGCTGCACCAGTGCCAGCAATTTGGCGCTGTGCCGGTTCGGAGTCAGCACATTGCTGGCCATCAGCGAGATGCTGCGCGCGTCGGCGGCGCCGTGGTAGACCGCCACCTGCGGTTTGGTCAGCGGTGTATAGGCGGAAATCTCGCGCAGCTGGTGGATGAGGCAGCCGATGTTCAGCACCCAGGGCAGGGCGCGTAACCACGGGTTGTCGGGCAGCGGCAGCACGAGAGCCAGCAGGATACTGATCAGACAGGCGCCCGCGATCTGCGGACGCGGAAAGTCGTGGATGCGCACCGACCAGTGATTGGAGGGCACCACTGGCAGGAGGGTGATCACTACCGGCAGAAAAAGCAGCCCATAGCACAGCCATTCGATTGCGGTCATTCGCGCTCCTGTGATCGACCCCGGGGCTGTCTGCCCGAAGGGGTTTATCCTGTCTCAAGGGGGCATCCTACCATTGCCGCGAATGTGCTCTGTGCGGAGCGGGCCTGCCGGGCCCGCGGTGCCGTCGTCAGCGTCGGCGCTGATCGTTCATCCAGACGAACAGGTTGTCGTACTGCTTGCCATCGACGGTGGCGTTGGCCTTGCCGCCATAGTTGCGGTTGTCGGGCTGAAAGCCGAAGCTGCGATCGCTGGGTGGCGCATTCAGGATGTTCGCGCGTTCCTGCACGCCCCTTACCTGATCGTTGAGCACGTAGAGCCACGAGAAGTGGCCGGGATAGCGGATGCCCGCCTCGTCGCTGCCCTCGACGGTCTCGAAATAC
>JBHADS010000028.1:0-2965 GCA_041855185.1 Lautropia sp.
ATGAAGATCATCTCGGTGATACCGGCTGCCACTGCTTCCTCGACGGCATACTGGATCAGCGGACGGTCGACGACCGGCAGCATTTCCTTCGGTTGCGCCTTGGTGGCGGGCAGGAATCGGGTGCCCAGACCAGCGACGGGGAAAACAGCTTTGCGAACTCGGTTAGTAGCCATATATCAGTTACCGATTTTTGAGAAAAAACTTTCTTCGTCCAGGACAAGGATACCCAATGCCTGGGCCTTGGCGAGCTTTGACCCCGCGTTCTCACCTGCCAACACGAACGCGGTCTTCTTTGAAACAGAACCAGCCGGTTTGCCGCCCAACGCCCGGATCAGATCCACGGCCTCGTCCCTGGTCATCCGTGACAGCGTACCGGTGACGACGATCGTCTGCCCAGCAAGCACCTGACCAACGACAGCCGCTGACGGCGCAGCGTGCGATTCGATGCTTTGCGGCGACGATCCGCCCCCTTCGGGCAGCCCGGCGTGAGCGTCCGCCGCGTCGCTGCTTTCGGCGGATATTATCGCCGATGCAGCAGGCTGCCCAGGCAATACCGCACCATTGGCCGCAAGCGCTCCCGGCGCCGCACCCTGTGCTTGCACCAGTTGGGCCAAGGGCGCCCCTCCCGCGGGCCGTGCCGGCACTGGCCGGGGTGCCACGCCGGCGGCCTGCAGATGAGCGATGGAATCGCGGTTGTGCGGCTCAGCAAGGAAGGCCGACAGGCTGCCGACGATCTCGGGGCCGATCCCTTCGAGCGGCACGGGCTGCGGCGCAAGCCCCTGGGCGCGCCGACGCTCGTTCTCCTTGAGGGTGGCGGCCTTGGTGGCGAGCAGTTCCTCCCAGTCGGCCTCGAGAAACGCCTCCAGACTGCCGAAGGTGCGGGCGAGCACCCGGGCGGCCTCCTCGCCCACATGGCGGATGCCGAGTGCGAACAGGAAACGCTCCAGCGCGGGATGGCGCGAGCCGTCGATCGCCGCCAGCAGGTTGGCAGCCGACTTCTCGCCCATCCGCGGCAGCGCCTGCAGCGTGGCGGCATCGAGGCGGTAGAGATCGGCCGGCTCGCGGACCAGATCCCGGTCGACCAGCTGCTCGATCAGCACATCGCCGAGGCCGTCGATGTCCATCGCCCGGCGGTGCGCAAAATGCCAGAGCGCCCGCTTGCGCTGGGCACTGCAGAACAGGCCGCCGACACAGCGCCAGATGGCCTCGTCAGGCAGGCGCTCGACCCGGGAACCGCAGACCGGGCAGGCATCCGGCATGGTGAAGGCGCGCGCGTCGGCCGGCCGCTCGGGCAGCACGGCGCTCACCACCTCGGGAATCACATCGCCGGCGCGGCGGACGATGACCAGATCGCCGATCAGCAACTGCTTGCGGCGCACCTCGTCCTCGTTGTGCAGCGTGGCGTTGGTGACGTTGACGCCACCGACGAACACGGGCTCCAGCCGCGCCACCGGGGTCAGTGTGCCGGTGCGCCCCACCTGCACATCGATGCCCAGCAACCGGGTGGTGGCCTCTTCGGCTGCATATTTGTGGGCCAGCGCAAAGCGCGGCGCCCGCGCCACATAGCCGATCTGCTCGTGCAGGCTGCGGTCATCGAGCTGATAGACCACGCCATCGATGGCATAGGGCAAGGTGGCCCGGATGGCGCCGACATGCCGCTGGTAGGCCAGCAGCGCCTCGACCCCCTGCAGCCGCTCGGCCTCGGGCGGCGGCAGAAAGCCCAGCCGGGCCAGCCATTGCAGCATGGCATACTGCGAGCTGGGCAGCCTGGCGAACTCGGGGCTGTCGGCATCGTCCACCTCGCCCACTCCGTAAGCATAGAAGGTGAGCGGGCGCGAGGCCGTGATGCTGGCATCGAGCAGGCGCAGACTGCCGGCGGCGGCATTGCGGGGATTGGCGAAGACCTTTTCGCCCTTGGCCGCCTGTTGCCGGTTCAGCACCAGAAAGTCGTCCTTGAGCATCAGCACTTCGCCCCGGACTTCGAGCACGGCGGGCGCCGGGCCGCTCAGCGTGGCCGGCACGCCGCGTACCGTGCGCAGGTTGGCCGTGACATCCTCGCCGGTGACGCCATCGCCTCGCGTGGCGCCCTGCACCAGCCGGCCGTGCTCGTAGCGCAGCGTGGCTGCCAGCCCGTCGAACTTGGGGGTGGCGCTCCACCACAGGGCTTCGGCCGTGCCGAGCAGGCCGCGCACGCGCCGGTCGAAGGCCAGCACATCCTCTTCGGAGAAGGCGTTGGAGAGCGAGCGCATCGGCACCCGGTGGCGAACCGTGCCGAAGCCCGAGGCCGGCGCGCTGCCGACCTGCTGGGTGGGGGAATCGGGGGTCTGCAGCGGCGGCCATGCGGCCTCCAGCTGCTGCAGTTCGAGAAACAGCGCGTCATAGACACTGTCCTCGACCTGGGGGGCGTCCTGTTCGTAGTACGCCTGGTTGTAGCTGCGAATGCGCTCGCGCAATGCCTCCGCCTGCCGGCGGATGGCATCAGGCACTTCATCGACAGCAGCAGGAATCATCCGGTCGGCAGACATCCGGCGAGTTTAGCAAGCTGTGCGAAGATACTCAGTGAAATACTCTTAAGGTTGCTGGTTTGCCCGCCTCGAGTCCGGCCTGCGCCAGCTCGAGGTAGCGACGGCCAAGTTGCCGCGACACGGTTTCGATCATCCCGACCGACAGGCCACGGCCGGCGCTGTCGATCAGCCGGCCACCCAGCGCCTGGGCGAATGTGCCGGCGCAGCCGACCATGCCCTGCCAGGCTTCGTGGTGTTCGGCGGTGCGAGGCACGTCGAGCAGGAAATTGATCTGATCGCGGTTCTTGGACAGCACCAGACTGAACAGCGAATCCCCCGAATCGGCAAAAGCCTCATAGCGGCCATTGCCCCGCTCGGACAGCCCATGCTGACGCACGAGCCCGGCCATCCGGCCCGGATCGGCCGCCTCGGACAGCTCGACGACGATCTCGATCTGGGTG
>JBHADS010000029.1:0-2888 GCA_041855185.1 Lautropia sp.
CGCACAGGCCGTGCTGGCGCTGGCGGCGCTGGGCTTCATCAACATCGGCCTGCAGCCGCCCACCCCCGAGCTGGGGCTGATGATGACCGAGTTTCTGCCCCACTACCAGGAGGCGCCCTGGCTGATCGCCGCCCCGGTGAGCGTGCTGATGCTGCTGGTGCTGGCGATGATGTGGCTGACCGAGCAGCGGGTGCCAAGCCGATGACGCCCGGCCCGGACCTGAAAGCCAACCCCCCAGTGACCCCACGGACCCCATCTGCCATGACCTCGAACGCCCTGCTCTCCGTCTCGGACCTGTGCATCCGCGTCGGCCCGACCCTGCTGCTGCGGGATGTCTCCTTCGAGCTGCAGCCCGGGGAATGCCTGACCCTGCTGGGTGAGAGCGGTGCCGGCAAGTCGCTGCTGGCACAGGCAATCATGGGCAATCTGCCCTCGGCGCTGAGCGCGAGCGGCCAGATCTGCATCGGCAGCCAGCGCAGCGCCGCCGAGCAGCCGGCGGCCCGGCGCCCGCTGTGGGGACGCACCGTGGCACTGCTGCCGCAGGAGCCTTCGCAGGCGCTGAACCCGCTGATGCGGGTGCTGCCGCAGTTGAGCGAGGTGTACGAAGGCGTCGGTGGCGAAAGCGCCGATGCCGCCCGTGCCCGCGCCACCGACAGCCTGCGGGAAGCCGGGCTGGACGATGCACTCGGCCGTTATCCGTGGCAGATCTCGGGCGGGATGGCGCAGCGTGCCGCCGCCCACATCGCGCTGGCCGGTGGCGCCCGCATTCTGCTGGCCGACGAACCGACCAAGGGACTGGATCGGCACTGGTGCGACCAGAGCATCGGCTGGCTGCAACGGGTGCAACAGGCCGGCGGCTGCGTGCTGGTCATCACCCACGACCTGCGGGTGGCGCGCGCCCTCGGTGGCCGGCTGATGGTGCTGAAGGGTGGCGAGGTGGTGGAGACAGGCGAGACCCGGGCCGTGCTCGACGCGCCCCGCCATCCCTTCACCCGTCGCCTGATCGACGCCGACCCGAGCCGCTGGCCGGCCCTGCCCGCCCCGGGACAGGGTGCGCCGGTCCTGACGGCCCGCGGCCTGAGCAAGCGCTTCGGCCCCCGGCGCCTGTTCGAGCACCTGGACCTGGACATCCACCGCCATGAACGGATCGTGCTGCAGGGATCGAGCGGGGTGGGCAAGAGCACCCTCGGCAATGTGCTGCTGGGTCTGACACCCGCCGACCAGGGCACGGTGCAGCGGGCCGCCGCCCTGCCCGCCCATGCGCTGCAGAAGCTCTATCAGGACCCGGTGGCCTCCTTTGCGCTGCATCACCCGCTGGAGCGGCTGCTGCGCGATGTGATGCGCCTGCACCGTCAGCCCTGGGCCAGCCTGCTCGACAGGCTGGAGCGGCTCGGCATCGCACCCGCGCTGCTGGCCCGCCGCCCCAACGAGATTTCCGGCGGGGAACTGCAGCGGGTGGCGATGGCCCGGGTGCTGGCCGTGCGCCCGGCGCTGCTCTTTGCCGACGAACCCACCTCGCGGCTGGACCCGGTCAGCCAGCAGGAGGCGCTGGCGCTGCTGCTGGACTGTGTGGCCGAGTGCGAGGCGGCGCTGCTGCTGGTGACACACGATGACGACATCGCCCACTGGCTGGGAAGCCGCAGGCTGCACTTCGGCGACGAGGGGCTGGCAGACACGCACGGCGGACGCCGCGCCTGACACACAGCGTCACAGCCGAGACGAGGAGTTGCGGCACAATGGCCGGAACCCCTCATCGGAGCACCCAGCATGTCCCTCTGCCCCAAGTCTTCGCTCGCGCTGGCAGCCCCCTTGCTCGGCCTGATGCTGCTGCCCGCGGCCCTGGCACAGCATGCTCCTGCGCCGGCTCTGCCGGCCCAGAAGGCAGCCCCGATCGACAGCCCCCGCACTTGGCAGTGGGAGCGTATCGCCGGGGGACTGTCGCATCCCTGGGCACTGGCCTTCCTGCCCGACGGCAGCTATCTGGTCACGGAACGCAGCGGCGCGCTGCGCCGGATCACGGCCGCAGGCCAGCTGCTGCCCCCGATCGCCGGGGTGCCAGCCGTCGCAGCCCGCGGCCAGGGCGGCCTGCTCGATCTGGTGCTGGACAGGGATTTCGAGCGCAACCGCCGGCTGTACTTCTGCTTCAGTGAACCCGCGGGCAAGCAGGGCGTCTTCGGCGGCGAAAGCCGTACCAGCCTCGCCCGTGCCAAGCTGAGCAAGGACCAGCGCAGCCTGCGCGATGTGCAGATCCTGTTCCGCCAGCAGCCCGCCATCGACAGCCGGCTGCACTTCGGCTGCCGGATCGTGCAGGCCGGCAATCATCTGTTCCTGGCGATGGGCGACCGCTACAGCGAATCGAAACGGGCGCAGCAGCTCGACAGCCACATCGGCAAGGTGGTGCGTCTCGATCCGAACGGCGCGGCGCCCAAGGACAATCCCTTCACCGCTCAGAAAGACGCCCGCCCCGAGATCTACAGCCTCGGGCATCGCAATATCCAAGGGGCCGCACTGGCCCCCGATGGCAGCCTGTGGCTGCACGAGCACGGCCCGCAGGGCGGCGACGAGATCAACGTGATCCGCCCCGGTGCCAACTATGGCTGGCCGCTGACCAGTTACGGCGAGCACTACGGCGGCGGCCCGATCGGCACCGGCAAGCCGACCCACCCCGGCACCGAGCAGCCCCGCTACTACTGGCTGCCCTCGATCGCACCGTCGGGCATGCAGTTCGTGTCGAGCACGCGCTATGGCCCGGATTGGCAGGGCAATCTGCTGGTCGGTTCGCTGAAGTTCGGCTATCTGGGCCGCCTGGTGCTGGATGCGCAGGGCCGCATCGCGCGGGAGGAAGTCATCCCGGTCGATGAGCGGGTGCGCGATGTGCGGCAGGCGCC
>JBHADS010000030.1:0-12907 GCA_041855185.1 Lautropia sp.
GCTCCAGATTCTTTCTGGCTGTTCAAGCAGAACAGGCAGTGCCAAAAAGAGCCGAAAGGCTCTTTTTTTTTTCGTCCATGCACACCGTGTGCCCCCCAACGCCAACAGAGCCCGCACGCGCATCTGCACCCAGCAGACAAAGCTTGGCCTCAGCAAGCGGCCCAAGCCTCCAGACGCTGCAGCCGCCCCTCGAAATCCAGCGTGAAGCTGTCGAAATCCCGCGCCAGAAAGGCCGTGCCACGGTAATGCGCGCCCACCTCCCGCGCCAGCAGCGCCAGTTCCGCCTCGACGTGATGGCGGGGGCTGAAGTGCGTCAGGATCAGATTGGGCAGGCCGAGCCCTTCGGCGAAGGCCGCAACCTCCTGGGCGCTGCTGTGCATCCGCCCTGCCCCGATCCGTTCCTGCACGGCCTGGGTGTAGGTGGCCTCGTGCACCAGCAGCTGCGCATCCCGGCAGGCGGCGCGCATCAGCCCCGGCTCGCCGTTGTCCCCGCCCAGCACCGCCGCCAGCTGGCGGTTCCGCACGCGCACATAGTCACGGCTGCGCAGCACACCTCCCTCGACCCCCTCGAAGCGCAGATCCCCGCCACGTTTCAGGAGGCCCCAGGCCGGACCCGGCGGCAGCCCCACGGCCCGCAGTGCCGCCCCATCCAGCTGGCTTAGCCGCTGGCGCAGCTCGAAGCGGAAGGCATGGCTCGGCACCCGGTGCTGCTGGGCATGGCTGCTGATGAAGAGCTGCGCATCATCCTTGCCGGCCGCGAGCAGCACCGGACGCTCCTGCAGGGAAGCGCTGTCGACGAACTCGATGGCGAAGGGCAGATAGAGATCGGTCAGACGCTCGGTCTGGCGCACCCATTCCAGGATCGGCGCCGGCGCGATCAGGCGCAGCGGGTGCTTGCGCCCTTCCAGACCCGCCGTCGCCAGCAGGCCCAGCAGCCCATAGCAGTGATCGCCATGCACATGGGTGATGCAGACCCCGCTCAGATCGTGCAGCGACAGCGGCGTGCGCAGCAGCTGATGCTGGGTGCCCTCGGCGCAGTCGATCAGATACCAGCCCCGTCCGGTGAGCGGACTTTGCACCGCCAGCGCCGACATGGCCCGATCACGGGTCGGCACACCGGCGGAAGTCCCCAGAAAAGTCAGCTTGAGCATGATGGTTGGGCGTCGTCGAGGCACATCGTTCCAGGAGCACGCAGTGTAACAACCGGCACGACGAGCAAAGGGGCGGCTGGCGATGCGAGCGACAACCGAGCGCGACATCTGACTCCAGGCGGCCGGAACACGACGGACGCCGGCCGCTCCCGAAAGACCCAGCATGCCCGCCAGCCTGCGGGCGCTGCGCGGCAGCGGCTCTGCCACAATGCTTCTCATCCCCGCAGCCCCGACGAGGAAGGAAGCATGCAATTCGAGGAATACCGGCGCCATGACGCCATCGGACTGGCCGAGCTGATCCGGCGCAGGGAGGTTTCGGCCGACGAGCTGTTGCAGACGGCGTTGGCGCGCCTGGATGCGGTCAACCCACGGCTCAACCTGCTGGCGCACGATTTTCGGGGGCAGGCGCAGGCCACGCCGGCCAGCACCGATCCGGCCGCGCCGCTGGCCGGCGTGCCCTTTCTGCTGAAGGATCTGCTGTCGGATTGGGCGGGCATGCCGACCACGGGCGCCTCGCGGATGATGCAAGGCTATGTCGCCCGGCAGAACAGCTATCTGACCCAGAGCTATCTGGACGCCGGGCTGCGCATCTTCGGCCGCACCACCTCGCCGGAACTCGGGCTGAACGCCTGCACCGAGTCCGATCTGTATGGCGTCACCCGCAATCCGTGGAGCCTCGCACACACCCCCGGCGGCAGCAGTGGCGGATCGGCCGCCGCCGTGGCGGCGGGGATCGTACCGGTGGCCCACGGCGGCGATGGCGGTGGCTCCATCCGGCTGCCGGCCCACAATTGCGGGCTGTTCGGGTTGAAGCCCAGCCGCGGCCGCATCAGCCTGGGCCCGCAACTGCTCGAAGCCTGGCAGGGTGCGGTCAGCGAGCATGTGCTGAGCCGCAGCGTGCGCGACAGCGCCCTGTTCCTGGACATCGCCGCCAGGACCCAGCCCCGGGGTTTCTATGCCTGCCGCCCGGCAGTGCCCTTTCTGCAGGCGCTATCGGGCAAACTGCCCCGCCTGAAGATCGCCTGCTGGCAGAAGCCGTGGATGGGCGGCGACAACGACGAGCCCACCCGGCGGGCATTCGCCCATAGCCTGAAACTGCTCGGTGATGCCGGCCACCACCTGGAGGAAGCCACGCCGGCCTTCGCGGCCCCTGAGACGCTGCTGCGCGCAGTCCGGGTGCTGGTGGCCGCCGAAGCCGGCCGGATGGCCCGGCTCTATCGGCAGCGTGCGGGTCAGCCACTGCAGCACCGGCAGGTGGAGGCAGGCACCTGGGCTCTGATGGTTCAGGGCCGGCTGATGCGCGCCGACGAACTTGCCTGGGCCCGCGGGCTGGTGCTGGAGCAGACGATGGCGGCCGAGCGCTTCTTCGAGCGCTACGACGTGCTGATGACCCCCGTCACCCCGTGCCTGACCCCCAGGGTCGGCGAGCTGATGCCCAAGCCGCACGAAGCGCGGCTGCTGCGTCTGTGCTACGGCACGCTGCGGCTCGGCTGGCTGATGCAGTTCAACCCGCTGGTCGAGGCCGCGGCACAGGCGGCGGTGCAGTACGTCGGCTATACCACCCCCTTCAATCTGAGCGGCTGCCCGGCCATGAGCGTGCCGCTGTACTGGCACGGCAACCTGCCCATCGGCACCCAGTTCGCCGCCCGGCACGGCTTTGAAGACACGCTGCTGAAGCTCGCCGTCGAGCTGGAACAACGCCAGCCCTGGGCCGGGCGCTGGCCGAGCGTCGAGGGGGTGGATGGCGCACCGGCGGCCTGACCAGGACAGGCATTCGGCGCGCGGCTGACACGATCAGGCAGCGCGTTTCGGGAAGGGAACAACGGCGCAATGTAAAGTTACCGGCGATATCTCCGCGATCGCTTCAGGATTGCGCTACCTTGTGGCGACTGCCAAGCCCTCACCGTCCCCGCCATGAAACTCACGCTTCATGGGCTGCTGTTCGGCACCCTCCTCCTGTTGTCCGCCTGTCACGCCGATACCCCATCGCCTGCCGCCTCGGGGGGCGCAGGCGGGACCGGAGCCGGCGCGGGTGGTGCGTCGTCCAGCGGCGCGCCCATCGTCGAGGTCGGTGTCGTCAGCCTGAGCACCGAGGCTGTGCCGATCACGCAGGAGCTGGCCGGACGCACGGTGGCCTCGCTGTCGGCCGATGTACGGCCACAGGTCGGGGGCATCATCAAGTCGCGCCATTTCGAGGAAGGGGCGCTGGTGAAGGCCGGCGATCTGCTCTACGAGATCGATCCGACCAGCTATCAGGCCGCAGCCAGACAGGCGCAGGCCGCCTGGCGCAACGCGCAGGTGGCCATCGGTGCGGCGCGCCTGAAGCACGAGCGCTACCAGAAACTGCTGCCCACCGACGGGGTGTCGAAGCAGGATGCCGACGAGGCCAAGGTGGCCTATCAGCAGGCACTGGCCGCTGCCGAGCAGGCACGTGCAGCCTACGAGGTTGCGCGCATCAATCTGGACTACACCCGGCTGCGGGCGCCGATCGGGGGGCGCATCGGCATTTCCAGTGTCACGCCGGGAGCGCTGGTCACGGCCGGGCAGACCACGGCGCTGGCCACCATCCGGACGCTGGACCCGATCTACGTCGATCTGACCCAGAGCAGCGCGGCGCTGCTGAAGCTGCGGCGGGCGCTGGCCAGCAGTACCTTGCAGCAGGGCAGCACCACGCTGCGGCTGAAACTGGAGGACGGCAGCGCCTACGAGCACGCCGGTACCCTGCGCTTTGCCGAGGTAGCGGTGGATGAGGCCACCGGCTCGGTGACGCTGCGCGCCGAGTTTCCGAACCCGGAGGGTACGCTGCTGCCGGGCATGTATGTGCGCGCCGTGCTCGATCAGGCCGTCGCACCCCACGCCATCCTGGCTCCGCAGCAGGGGGTGAGCCGGGACGCCCGGGGCAATGCCGTGGCCCTGGTGGTGGATGAGCAGGACACCGTGCAATCCCGCCGGATCGTGACGGCCCAGGCCATCGGCGACCGCTGGCTGGTGACGGAGGGTCTGCGGGCGGGCGAGCGGCTGATCGTGCAGGGCACGAACAAGGTCAGGGTCGGCACCAAGGTCAGGCCCGTGCCGCTGCCGGCGGGCAACAGCACGCCAGCTGCGGAATCAGCGGCCACCGGTGCTTCAGCCGGCACCGGCGCCTCAACCGCCGCTGCCACATCCTCCCGGCCGGCAGCCCCGGGCAGCGATCCGGCCGCAGGCAGCCGTGCACAGGAGCGCTGAGCATGCTGGCCCGCTTCTTCGTCCATCGTCCGATCTTTGCCTGGGTGATCGCCATCGTCATCATGCTGGGCGGTCTGCTGTCGATCGAAACCCTGCCAGTGTCGCAGTATCCCGATGTCGCGCCGCCGACGATCCGGGTCTCGGCCACCTACAACGGCGCCAACGCCCAGACGGTCGAGAACAGCGTCACCCAGATCATCGAGCAACAGCTCACCGCTCTGGACGGCCTGCTCTACTTCTCCTCGACCAGCAACTCCAACGGACGGGCCACGATCAACGTGACCTTCCAGCAGGGAACCGACCCCGACACGGCCCAGGTACAGGTCCAGAACAAGGTGCAGCAGGCGCTGTCGCGGATGCCCGACAGCGTGCAGAGCAACGGCGTGACCGTCACCAAGGCGCAGAGCGATTTTCTGATGATCGTCTCGCTCTACGACCGGACCGACCGCTCCACGGCGCAGGACATTTCCGATTACCTGGTCAGCAACGTGCAGGAGACCCTGGCGCGGATCGAAGGGGTCGGTGAGGTTCAGGTGTTCGGTTCGCAGTACGCCATGCGCATCTGGCTCGATCCGCACAAACTGGCCGCCTACCAGCTGATGCCCTCGGATGTGCAGGCAGCGGTCCAGACACAGAACACCCAGGTGACGGCGGGCCGCATCGGCGCCCTGCCCTCCTCCTCCGCCCAGCAGCTGACGGCGACAGTGACCGCGCAGTCGATGCTGGAAACCCCCGAGCAGTTCCGCAATATCATCGTCAAGTACGACACGGCCGGTGCCGTGGTTCGGTTGGGGGACGTGGCCCGGGTCGAGATCGGCAGCGAGAACTACGACAACGTGACCCGGCTGAACGGCCACCCATCCGCCGGCATCGCCATCATGCTGGCACCCGGTGCCAATGCGCTGGAGACCGCCGAGCGCGTTCAGGCGGCGGTCGCCTCGCTCAAGACTGCCCTGCCCGATGGCTATGACGTGGCCTTTCCGCGCGACAGCACCAAGTTCATCCGCATCTCGATTCAGGAAGTCGTGAAGACGCTGGCAGAGGCCATCGTGCTGGTAGTGCTGGTGATGTTCGTCTTTCTGCAGAGCTGGCGTGCCACGCTGATCCCGGCCATCGCCGTGCCAGTTGTGCTGCTGGGCACCTTCGGTGTGCTGTCGATCTTCGGCTACTCGATCAACACGCTGACCATGTTCGGCATGGTGCTGTCGATCGGCCTGCTGGTCGATGACGCGATCGTGGTGGTGGAAAACGTCGAACGGGTGATGGCCGAGGAAAAACTGTCGGCACGCGAGGCCACCATCCGGTCGATGCAGGAGATCACCGGCGCACTGGTCGGCATCGCCACAGTGCTGTCGGCCGTCTTCCTGCCGATGGCCTTCTTCAGCGGCTCCACCGGCATCATCTACCGGCAGTTCTCGATCACCCTGGTAGCCTCGATGATCCTGTCGGTGGTAGTGGCACTGACGCTGACCCCCGCCCTGTGTGCCACCCTGCTGAAACCGCAGCACGCCCACGAGGGGCCGCGCCGGGGTCTAGCCGGCTGGTTCAACCGTTGCTTCGAGCGCCTGACCCGGCGCTACCAGGGCGGTGTGAGCCGCATCGTGCTGGCCCCGCTGCGCTGGATGCTGCTCTACGGGCTGATCGTGGCCGCGCTGGCCGTGCTGGTGCTGCGGCTGCCCACCGGCTTTCTGCCCAACGAGGATCAGGGCCAGGTGATGGTGCAGTACAGCCTGCCGGCCGGCGCGACGATGAACCGGACACTGGAGGTCAGCCGCCAGATCGAGCGCTACTTCCTCGAAACGGAAAAAGACAACGTCAACGTCATCTTCAACATCAACGGCTTCAACTTCTCGGGCAACGGCCAGAACCTCGGCATGGCCTTCGTCGCCCTGAAGGACTGGGACCAGCGCAGCGGCGCGCAGAACCGCGCCGACGCCATCGCCGCACGGGCCATGAAGGCGCTGGCGCAGGTTCGCGACGCCCGGGTCTTCACCCTCAATCCGGCACCGGTCTCGGGGCTGGGCCGATCCAGCGGCTTCGATTTCCAGCTGCAGGCCAGCGCCGGAACCTCGCGCCAGACGCTGCAGATCCTGCGCGACACCCTGCTGAGCGAAGCCGGCCGCCAGCCCACGCTCAGTGCCGTCCGCTTCAACGGCGTCGAGGACACACCACAACTGAAGATCGACATCGATCAGGCGAAAGCCGCCGCCCTGGGTCTGTCGCTGGGCAGCGTCAACAGCACCCTCAGCGCCGCCTGGGGCGGCGTATACATCAACGACTTCGTCGATCGCACCCGCGTCAAGAAGGTCTACATGCAGGGTGACGCCCCATTCCGCACCAGCCCCGACGATCTCGGGCAGTGGCAGGTGCGGGGCAGCGCCGGCGGCATGACCCCCTTCTCGGCCTTCGTCGACACCCGCTGGGTGCATGGACCAGAAAGCCTGACCCGCTACAACGGGCTGGCGTCCTACCAGATTCAGGGCTCTCCGACGAGCGGAACCAGCTCGGGCACCGCCCTGGACGAGATGGAGACCCTGGCGCGGGCCCTGCCGGCAGGGTCTCAGTTCGCCTGGAGCGGCCTGTCCTTCCAGGAACGCCTGTCCGGCGGCCAGACCCTGCGTCTCTATGCGCTGTCCATCCTGGTGGTCTTCCTGTGCCTGGCGGCGCTCTACGAGAGCTGGTCGGTGCCCTTCTCGGTGCTGCTGGTGATCCCGCTCGGTGTGATCGGCGCCGTGCTGGCGGCCATGTCCCGGGGGCTGGAGAACGATGTGTATTTCCAGGTGGCCCTGCTGACCACCATCGGCCTGTCCTCGAAGAACGCGATCCTGATCGTCGAGTTCGCCGAGGCCGCCGTGGCCCGCGGCCAGAACCTGGTGGATGCAGCCATCGAAGGTGCCCGGCTGCGGCTGCGACCGATCCTGATGACTTCGCTGGCCTTCATCGCCGGCGTGGTGCCACTGGCGATCTCGACCGGTGCCGGCGCCAACAGCCGGGTCTCGATCGGCACCGGCATCGTCGGCGGCACCCTCACCGCCACCTTCCTGGCCATCTTCTTCGTGCCGCTCTTCTTCGTGATCGTGCGCCGGCTGTTCGGTCATGCGCAACGGACGGCATGAAAGACAGAGCGCATGAAAAAAATTGGCCCCCTGATTTGACGACCGGAAATTTGTCGCTATAATGCGGTCTTCTCTGATCGACACAACACTGTCGGTCGACGCGGGAGTAGCTCAGTTGGTAGAGCGCAACCTTGCCAAGGTTGAGGTCGCGAGTTCGAGACTCGTCTCCCGCTCCAATTTATGATCTACAGACTTCCACTGACGTCTGTAAGTCATTGAAAAGAGGAGCTTCGGCTCCTTTTTTCATTCCAGCGAAAGCCACGGAAGTCCACTGACAGCCACCATTTTTGAGGCCAAAAACAAGGCCAAAGAATGCGGGTCGTGCCGGTTCCGGGTTGTTGCTGGGGTTGGATCGGGATGACAAGCAGCATCGGGCCTAAGTCCAAGACTTAGGAGCTTGATGATGACACTCTCTGATCTGACCGTGCGGCAAGCCAAGGCCGCCGAGAAAACCTACAGCATCCCCGACACCGATGGCCTCGGCCTGGTGGTCGCCCGCACCGGCGGCAAGTCGTGGCATTTGCGCTATTACTGGCTCGGCAAGCAAAAGCGCATCTCCCTGGGGAACTACCCCGAGATCGGTTTGCGCGAAGCGCGCACCTTGCGCGACGAAGCCCGGGCGCTTCTGGCAAAGGGCGTCAACCCCCATACCGATCGGAAACAGAAGCGACACGCGGTCAAGCTTGCGGCCGACTACACCTTCAAGGCCGTCTTCGATGCGTGGGTCGAGCATCGCCGCAAGGAAATCAAGGAGGGCAGGAACAGCACGCTGTCGCAGATCCTGCGGATCTTCAACAAGGACGTGCTGCCTAGCCTCAAGCAGATGTCGATCTACGACATTCGCCGGCCCCAACTCCTGGGCGTCCTGGCGAGGATCGAGGAGCGCAAGGCGTTCACCACTGCCGAGAAGGTCCGCACCTGGCTGGGGCAGTTGTTCCGCTATGCCCTCGTCATCGTGGAGGGGCTGGAAGCCAATCCGGCCTCCGACCTGGACGTGGTGGCCGAGCCCAAGCCCCCGGTGAACCACAACCCCTACCTGCATCTTCCGGAGCTTCCCGATTTCCTGCACAAGCTCAGGCTCTACAACCCTCGTGGTTGGCAGACCCAACTCGGCATCCGGCTGCTGTTCCTGACCGGCGTGCGTACCGGCGAGCTGCGGCTGGCGACCCCGGACCAGTTCGATCTCGACCGTGGCCTGTGGATCATCCCGCCGCAGATCGTCAAGCAACTCCAAGACGAGATGCGCAAGGCCGGCAAGCGCCCGCAGGACGTTCCGTCCTACATCGTGCCGTTGTCCGTGCAGGCCATCGAGATCGTGCGCTACCTGTTGGGTGTGATGAGGCCGGCTCAGGTCCATCTGCTCACGCACCGCAGCGAACTCAAGAAGCGCATCAGCGAGAACACCCTCAACGCGGCCTTGAAACGAATGGGCTACGAGGATCAACTGACCGGTCACGGCATCCGCGGAACCATCTCGACGGCGCTCAACGAGATCGGCTATCCCAAGATTTGGGTGGACGCGCAGCTTTCGCACTCGGACCCGAACAAGGTGAGTTCGGCCTACAACCACGCCAAGTATGTTGAGCCGCGCCGCCGGATGATGCAGGACTGGGCGGATCGTCTCGATCTGCTCGGGACGTAGCGATGGGATACACAAGCGCATGATGTCGGCGCCTGCCGCTAGGACTGGGCACGTGGCAGTCACGGAGAAAAAATGTCCCGCTCGCGTAGCAACGTGGCCGGCCGGGTAGATCCCAGAATCAGGCAAAGAGATACGCCAGTTGGCTGGACGGACCGCAGCGCCCTCGGACTACTGCCGCAGATGGGGCAATACCAAGTCAAACCTGGTGACAAGCTCACTGGAGGTCACGGCAACGGAGCCACCATGTGCCTCCGCAATCGATTTCACGATGGCAAGGCCAAGACCGGCGCCCGCCGTATTTCGTTGCCGTGCCGGATCAACTCGGTAGAAGCGGTTGAAGAGCTTTGGTAGATCGCGCTCAGGAATTCTCTCACCGGGATTGACCACACTGATCGTTGTCCACTGCTCATCCTGCGAAAGCAAGACCGTGATGCTCTTGCCGCGAGGCGTGTGTCGAATTGCATTCGAGAGAAGATTGTTCAGCGCCCGGGTGAGCATTTCCCGATCCGCCGCTATGCTGCCGATCGCCCCTTTAACACCAAGCGTAATGCCGCTATCTTCTGCCAGCGCCTCGAAATAGTCGAACAGACTCCGCACCAATTCGGACAGATCAATGGTAGACAGACGCAAGTTGCGGGGATCATTTTCCGTTTGGGCAAGAAACAGCATGTCACCAATCATGCGTCCCATCCGATCAAACTCTTCCAAATTTGAATAGAGGATTTCTCTGTATTCCTCGTTGCTGCGCGGCTGGCCAAGCGCCACGTGAGTCTGCGTGACCAGGTTGGTGACGGGCGTGCGCAACTCGTGCGCGATGTCTGCGGAAAAGTGTGATAGCCGGGTGAAGCCTTCCTCGATTCTCGCCAACATATCGTTGAAGGCGAATACCAGTTCCGCCAGTTCGATCGGCACATCCCGAGGATCCAGCCTCACATCCAGCTTTGAAGAGCGAATCGCCCGAATCTCTTCATTGACCTTGCGAATCGGCAGGTGGCCCCACTGCACCGCCAGCCAAGCCACACCGAGCGCCAGACACATGACCAAGCCGGTTGCCCACCAGAGCATGCGCTTGAACTCCGCCAGGAAGTCGAGATGAAAGCCGATGTCCATGGCGGCGACGATGCGGTAGCCGGGCGCCGCTGAATCGTCAGCAGGCAGTTGTATCACCACACCTCGATATGACCTCTGATCCTCCTGCCACACGATCAAATCGTCAGCGGTGATGCGGTTGACCAACTTTTTGCTACTGGCAAGTTTAGACAGGTCAGGACCGGGCGTGGCATAGATGCTATTGCCAGCCCCATCGTAGACGCCGTACGTCATCCCATGATGTCCTGCGACTGCGTTGGCCAAGTGTTGCTTCAGTTCGTCGCTTGCGATGTCACTTGCAAGCTGGTGCAAGGGCTGAGCCAAAGCGGTTGTCACTGCCTCCAGTTCGTGGGCATCCTGTTGAGCAAAGTGGTGCTCCAACGACCGGAGAATGACCCAATTGAACACAAGAAACACCAAGGTCGTGGCGATACCAACGAGGGCCGTGACCCTCAATGCAAGCGACGCTGGACGGCTTTGCCGCGGCTTATGGCGCAGGGGCATCATCGGGCGCATCGAGCGTGTATCCCATTCCACGCACGGTGTGGATGAGCTTCGGATTGAACGCATCGTCTATCTTCGCGCGTAGACGGCGGATGGCTACATCGATGACGTTGCTGTCGCTGTCGAAATTCATGTCCCACACCTGCGACGCGATCAGAGAACGTGGAAGGACCTCCCCCTGGCGACGGGCCAGAAGCTCAAGCAACGCGAACTCCTTGCTGGTGAGATTGATGCGTTGGCCAGCGCGCGTTGCGCGCCGGCGCGCCAAGTCCAGTACCAAATCGGCAACCTGGATGCGATCAGGCTGGCTCGGAGCGCTTCCGCGTCGCAGCAGCGTCCGCACCCGCGCCAGCAACTCAGAGAACGCGAATGGCTTGACGAGGTAGTCGTCCGCTCCCAGTTCCAATCCCTTGACACGGTCGTCTACACCGCCACGCGCCGTCAGAAAGAGCACAGGGACCTGTTTACCGGCATCTCGAAGGGCACGCACGATGCGCCAGCCATCGACATCCGGCAGCATGACATCCAAGACCACCAGATCGTATGTCTCGCCCATGGCCAGGTGGTGTCCGTCCAATCCGTTGCGCGCCAGATCCACGACGAATCCCGCCTCCATGAGACCTTGGCGGACGTAATCCGCCGTCTTGTTCTCGTCTTCAACGACCAGCAGTTTCATCGCATGTCCCATGAAATCGCTACGGCGCGGAAAAATAGCCGCTCACGATGTACGCATTCATCCACTTTCAATCAGCAATTTACTGGTTGCCAGCTTCCACGAACATGACACGAACATTACATGAATGTAATTCAGGGGTCATTCGATGGAAAGTGCCCAACCCATAGCATAACCTGCATTGCGTCGAACTGTGCCGCTCAGGATGGGGTGGCGTTTAGAACGACTTCCGAGTCATCTATGGAGGATTTCAGGCCATGCCGCCTCGTTCACCCTTTTTTATCGTGCCCACACAGGGCCTTTCTCGTCGGCGTTTCGTCCAAGGGTTAGCCGCCGGCGGCGTTCTCGCTGGGCTGTCCACGCCGGCGTTCAAGGCATTTGCGCAGCAAGGCTCCGCGACGCGCGGTGCCGCCCCTGTGCTGAAGGGCACCGAGTTCGACTTGGTGATCGCCGAATCGCCCGTGAACTTCACGGGCAAGCCAGGCGTGGCTACGACCATCAACGGCTCGCTGCCGGCACCGACATTGCGTTGGCGCGAGGGTGACACCGTCACAATCCGTGTAACCAACAAGCTGCGTGAAGCCACATCCATTCACTGGCACGGGATCATCCTGCCGTATCAGATGGATGGCGTACCGGGCATCAGCTTCAATGGCATCGCTCCCGGCGAGACCTTCACGTACCGCTTCAAGGTTCAGCAGAGCGGCTCCTACTGGTACCACTCGCACTCCGGCTTCCAGGAACTCACGGGCATGTACGGGGCGATCATCATCGACCCCGCTGGCGCCGAGACCATCCACGCCGACCGTGACCACGTGCTGCTGTTCTCGGATTGGACCGACGAAGACCCGATGCGGGTGTTCACCAAGCTCAAGTCCCAAAGCGACTATTACAACTACAACCAACCTACCGTCTTCGACTTCTTCCGGGACGCCTCGCGCGAAGGCACGGCCGCTGCGATCGACAAGCGCAAGATGTGGAACGAGATGCGGATGAATCCGACGGATCTCGCAGATCTGTCTGCCGCCACGCTGACCTATCTGGCCAACGGCGTCACCCCCGCCGGCAATTGGACGGCGCTGTTCCGACCGGGTGAGCGCGTGCGGCTGCGCATGGTCAACGGTGCGGGCAACACCTTCTACGACGTACGCATTCCAGGACTGAAACTCACGGTGGTGCACGTCGATGGTGTTGACGTGGAGCCGGTGACCGTCGATGAGTTCCGATTCGGTCCTGGCGAAACCGTCGACGTGATCGTCCAGCCACGGGATGACGCTTACACGATCTTCGCCCAGGCGATGGACCGGACAGGCTACGCGCGTGCCACGCTGGCCGTGCGTGAAGGTCTTCAAGCTCCCGTGCCTGCCCTCGATCCGGTCGAATGGCTGACCATGAACGACATGATGGGCGGCATGATGGGGGGCATGGACCATGGCGGGTCCGGCCAGGCCATGGAGATGACCGGGATGACCGGGATGACCGGGATGACGGGCATGACGGGCATGAC
>JBHADS010000031.1:0-2674 GCA_041855185.1 Lautropia sp.
ATGCTCTGGCTGAAGGCAGCCTCGGGCCAGAAGCGGAAGAACTTGCCGGCCTGGGGCTTGAAGGACACGCCACCGTCATCTTCGGCGCGCAGGCAGCTGTTGGCAGCTGCACTCAGTTCACACGCGGTGGCCGCACCGGCATAGCCGGCCGAATAGAAGGCGCCCTTGACGTTGCCACTGAACTGCAGACGGGTCCAGGTGCCTTTGACGCGGGCATAGGTCTCGAAGTTGCGCAGGTTGACGCGGGTGTTGGTGGCGGTGTTGTCGGAGGCGGTGAAGACCTGGCCATAACCACCGACGGCAGCGGCCGTGGCCGGTGCCGTGGCAGTCGACACGAAGGGGCCATTCAGCAGCGGCGCCGTCAGCTCGGCGGAGGTGCCGGCGTGGGTGCCAGTCATGGCGGCCTTGACGGCCGCGACCGAATTGCCGGTACCGGTGTTGGTGGTCGAGCCGGTGCCACCCGTATTGGTCGAACCGGTGTTCGAACTGTTGTCATTGGAGTCCGAGCCACCACAAGCTGCCAGCATCATGGCGGCAGCAATCATCCCGGCCAGCGGGGCAACGCGAGGATATTTCATATAGGAGTCTTTCAATGTTGAAAAGAAGCCCCGAATGAACACCAGGGCTGTGAACCGGCGGAAGTTTAGCAGCGCCGAAAACTTCGCATATTTCAAGTACGGCAACGCATCACTACAAAGCCGCTACATTCAGCGCCAAATTAAAACCGATTCATACCGGCACAATGGGGTATGGGGTTTTTCAAGCTGTGCCCGAATCTGCATCTTTGTCGCAGCAATGGCCTCAAAGACACTGATTTAACAAGGGTTATCGCCCGGCAGCCGGCATGCGGCGTCGGCAGACTGTTGCCCGCATACAGAAAAGGGAGGATCGTACAAAGACCCTCCAAATTTACCGATGCACCAGAATCCGCGGCGCCCGGCATACATGCGCTGCGGAGTGCGGCAGAACCCATCCCGGCGCAACGCACAGCGGCCCTGCCCGGCTGCCTGGCGCCTGGGAGGCAGGCGCCGAGCGCCCCTTTCGAGGGAAAGCGCGGGAAAGAACAGGTGCGTGACACGCACCGCAAGGCTGGACTCAGATGTCGCGCCGGTCGCGCAGCGCCTGGGCTACGGTGGCGGCATCGACATATTCCAGCTCGCCTCCGAGCGGCACGCCGCGCGCCGGGCGGCTGACCTTCAGCCCCCGCGCCGTCAGCACTTCGCTCAGATAATGCGCCGTCGCCTCGCCTTCCTGGGTGAAGTTGGTGGCCAGCACCACTTCCTTCACCACCCCGTCGGTGGCGCGTGCCAGCAGTCGCTCGAACTGCAGATCGCTGGGACCGATGCCGTTCAGCGGCGACAGCCGCCCCATCAGCACGAAGTAGAGCCCGTCGTAGGCGCGGGTCTGCTCGATCACCAGCAGATCCGCCGGACTCTCGACCACGCAGAGCAGCGCCGGATTGCGCCCTTCGGCGTTGCAGATCTCGCAGAGCTCCTGCTCGGTCAGTGTGTTGCAGCGGCTGCACTGGCGCACTTTCTGCAACGCATTGGCGAGCCCGTCAGCCAGACGCTGGGCCGCCTCACGGTCGCGCTGCAGCAGATGGAAAGCCAGTCGCTGCGCGGACTTCGGCCCCACGCCGGGCAAACCCCGCAGCGCCTGCACCAGCCCGTCGAAGGCGACCGGCGTCCTGACGGCCATCGCTCCGCTCCGCGCTCAGAACGGCAGTTTGAATCCCGGCGGCAGCGGCAGGCCCGAGGTCACGGCCGCCATTTTTTCCTGGGCCGTCTGTTCGGCGCGACGCAGCGCATCGTTGACAGCCGCCGCCACCAGATCTTCGAGCATGTCCTTGTCGTCGGCGAGCAGGCTCGGATCGATCGAAATCCGGCGCACATCGTTGCGCGCAGTCATCACCACCTTGACCAGGCCGGCGCCGGCCTGACCCTCGACCTCGATGCTGGCCAGCGATTCCTGCGCCTTCTTCATGTTGTCCTGCATCTGCTGCGCCTGCTTCATCAGGCCAGCCAACTGGTTCTTCATCATGCTTGTTCTCCGTCAATCGGTTTGATCGAATCCGGCAGAATAGTGGCACCGAATTCATCCATCAAGGTTCTTACAAAAGGATCGGCGTGGATCGCCTGCACGCTTTCTTCCTGGCGCCGTGCCCGTTGCTCGGCGGCCCGCGTCGCAGCGGTCCGCCCCACGTTGTCGGTGGAACTGACATTGAGCACCAGCGCTGTGCCGAAGTGTTCGGACAGCAGCTGCTGGGCACGTTCGACCAGCGAGGCTTCGGTCAATTGCCGGATGGCGACCTGCAGCTCGAAGCGCTTGCCGTGCCGGGCGCGCAGCTCGCTCTGCATCAGCAACTGACGCAGTGCCCCCTGTGCCGGCAGTGCCGCCGCCAAGGCCGGCCAGTCACCATCGAAACCCAGCTCCTCATCGGCCAGCGAGGATAGCGCCGCGTCGGCCGGGGCAGGAGTCGCCCCGGATTGAGGTTCGGACGAAGAAACGACGGTGGCAGGCTCGCCAGGCATCTGTCCGGCGGCTTCAGAGCGCATCGGCGCATCGGAGCCTCCCCCCCCATGCCCGGCGACGGGCGATGAGGGCGGAGCCGCTGCTGCCGCAGGCGCAGCGCTGGCACCCGCAGGCGGGGGCTCGGCCGGGGGCGGGTCCCCGG
>JBHADS010000032.1:0-2636 GCA_041855185.1 Lautropia sp.
ACCATGACCATGACCATGACCATGAGCACGATCACGGGTACGAGCACGCCCACGACCCGCGACACCCGCATGGGCATGAACACCGGCCCGGAGAGGCGCAGAGTCACGGGCAGGGCGAGGCTACGGAGAAGCGCCACGCCGACCTGAATCTCCGGGCTGCCTATCTGCACGTGCTGGCCGATGCCGCCACCTCGGTGCTGGCCATCGTGGCCTTGTTCGGCGGCAAGTATTGGGGGGCCGACTGGCTCGATCCGTTGATGGGGGTGGCCGGTGCGGTACTGGTTGCTGTCTGGGCCAAGGGCTTGCTGGCGGACTGCGCACGTGTGCTGCTGGACGCGGAGATGGATGATCCGCTGGTCGGGCGGATTCGCCGCAAGATCGAGCAAGGGGTGGGGGGCGCGACGCTGACCGACCTGCATCTGTGGCGTGTTTCCCAGCAGAAGTACGCGTGCATCATTGCGCTGAGCGGCGCGCGCCGTGATGAGCGGGGTGATGTGCAGGATGCTACGGCGATTTCTGGCGCCGAGTCGGCTGCTCCGCTGGATGAGAAGGGGATAAAGCTGACCCCCGAACTGGTGCACCATCTGCTGCGTGACGAGTCCCGGCTGGTGCACCTGACGGTGGAGGTGAACCGGCAGGCCGGGCCAGCCTGAAGCCGGTTGGCAGGGCGGCCGGTTGGGAGCGTGGACCGTCCTGGGCGAATCCATGCTCGGTGCGCATGAAAGCGGGCACCTGGACGGGAGCCTTGCCCGGCACGTCCCGAGAGGGTTCTTTCGCAGCGAGGAATCCGTGCATCATGCGCTCCAGGCATCCGCGGACGGGGCTTGGCGGGCGCCTTGTCACCAAGACCCCCGACCGTGTATCAGTCTTGATACACGATTGGCTAATGTTCGTGTCAGTATAGAGGCTGGACTCATCCAGTCAGTCTGCTGGGCTGGCATCGAGTGAGTGAGCAGGGGCGTGGCCGGGTACAGATTTGGCACTGAATCATTGGTCTGCTCCGGCGACTTCGCCGATACCGACACCTGACAGAAATCCCGCGTCAGACGGGGTTTTACGGGACAAGGAGACAGCGCACGGCCCGATAGGGTGAGTATGATTAGTTGCCATAGCGTAGTATGATCGTATGATGGAAATTGATCTTGAGCCGAAATATCAGGCCCTCTTTGCTGAGGCGGAGCGTCAGCAGGTGTCCGATCTCGACAGCCTGCGCCTGTGCTTCCAGGCGATGTCGCTGGCCGCGCTGATCGAGCGGGAAGGCGCCGCATTGCTGGCGCCCCATGATCTGTCGGAGGGGCGCTTCGTGCTGCTTTCGCTGCTGGAGCCGCACAAGGAAGGGCTGCCGCCGCATGTGCTGGCCGATCAGGCCGGGGTTGCCCGCGCCACCATCACCGGTCTGGTCGATGGCATGGTGCGCGATGGCATGGTCGAACGTCACGGTAATCCGGAAGACCGCCGCTCCAATCTGGTGCGTATCACCCGCAAGGGGCGGCAGCTGGCACGCAAGGTCTTTGCCCAGCAAAGCCGCTGGTATGCCGGGCTGTTTGAGTCCTTGTCGACCAACGAGCGGCGTCAGCTCGGCAAGACGCTGGCCAAGCTGAGCAGCGATATCCGGGCGCAGCACGAGGCCAGCTGATCCGGGCGGTGCCTCAAGCGCACCTCATGCACGGGTTCCTCCCTGCGAAAGCCTCTCGGGCCGAGCAGGGCAGGGTGCCCGTGCCTCGGCCATCCGGGATGACTTCAAGGGGGCGCAACACAGGAAAGTCCCTCGGGCCGTTCAAGGGGGGGCACAGTCATGCGCGCCGCTTCACCCTCACCCGGAGGCTTGCCGCGAGGCGGTGTCCGCCGGCAGGGCGCGAGGCTCGGCTGGGATCAGGTGTGTGAGGCGTTGGCCGTCTCCAGGGTGCTGCAGTTCGGGCAGCGCCCCTTGATCTCCATGCTGCGTGCCTGGAAGCCGTGCTGCGCCTGAAAACCGCTCAGAGCCTGTGCGAGCGCGGCGATGGTTTCGGTGTCCTTGCACTCGGCGGCCTGTCCACACTGCTCGCAGATCAGCATGATCGGAAAACCATGATCGTGATGATCATGGTGCCCATGTTCGCAGATGATGAAGGTGCTGGTGGCGTCCACCTTGTGCACCAGTTCGTGCTCGACCAGAAAGTCCAGGGTCCGATAGATGCTCATCGGGGCGATGCCCGGTTTGCGGGCCTGCATGGCGGCCAGCAGATCATAGGCTTTCATGCCGCCCGTGTGCTGCAGCAGCAGCGCCAGCACATCGAGTCGCAGCGGGGTCAGCTGCGCACCGTGCTGTCGGCAGTGTTGCTGCAGCGTGTCGAGAAAGCCCTGCTCCGATGCCGACAGGGGGCGAGGCGGGAGCGCCTGCGTTTCCTGGGCGGGCGCTTGCCGTTTTCCGGTGGCGGGTTTGCGTATAGGCATCGAAGCGGTCTGGTATCGGGAACGGATCGGACCGATCAGTTTACTGTCCTTCCGGCTGGGGCTGGGCTTTGGCCTATCGGATTGTGGTGCAATGTGTGCGGTGCATCTGTTGCTGTGTGGCATGAGCTGTTTCAAATCGTTGCCATCCGGGTGGGCTGACTGTTTAGAGCTCGGGGTGGGGAGTGGGAGGGGATGAAGACTCC
>JBHADS010000033.1:0-3052 GCA_041855185.1 Lautropia sp.
CTGCGCCAGGCCTTGCCCGAGGCGATGGCGGGCGCCATTCCCGAGAACTGGGCCGAACTGAAGACGCAGCTCTTCAATGTGCTGCGCAGCAAGGCCGCCGAACTGAGCAGCCTGGGCGGCACGGTGGCCCACACCATCATTCAGGCGCTGTTCGCCATTCTGGTGGGCGCGCTGGCTGCCGTCACCACCTGGCAGCCGATGCGTCTGCATTCCGACAAGCTCTTTCTGGGGCGGCTGCTGGTGGTGCTGGAGCGGGTCGTGATTGCGCAGATGCGGATCGCGCTGTTCAACACCTCGATGACGGCGCTCTATCTGTTCGTGATCCTGCCAGCCTTCGGGGTGCACGACTTTCCGTTCCGGGGTCTGCTGTGCATGTTCACGCTGCTGACCGGGGTGCTGCCGGTGCTGGGCAATCTGATGGCCAATACCGTGCTGGCGCTGATCTCCTTTGCGATTTCGCCCTGGCTGGCGGTGGCCTCGCTGACCTATCTGATCCTGATCCACAAGACCGAGTATGTGATCAATGCCCGGACCGTCGGTGCCAAGATCTCGATGAACTCCTGGGAGATTCTGGCGGCGATGCTGACCGGCGAGGCGCTGTTCGGGGTGCGTGGGCTGGTGACGGCGCCCTTGCTCTACCCCTTCTTCAAGCGTGAGATCCAGCGGATCTGGCCAGCCGGCCCTTCAGTGGCCCATCAGCCGGTGGTGCTTTCCGGTCCCACGACCGATCCTCTGCAGGCAGAGGCAGGGACAGGCGCACAGAAAGCCGAAGCCAGGGTCTCGGGCAGCCCGGAGGGCTGACGGGGCTTCGACAGCAGCGCCTCTCGACCTTCCATCAGGCGAAGCGGCCGCTCAGCACACGCGGGCGCCTCTCAACGGCCACGACTGGCGTTGACCTCGGCTTCGCGTTCGAGCAGCACTTCCCAGCGCTCCATCATCTCGGCAAGCCGCGCCTCCTGCTCGGCAACCCGGGCCTGAAAGGCTTTGATGGCCTCGGCGTCCTGCCGGAAGAACTCGGCCGAACTCATCGCAGCCATCGCCTCCTCGTGCTCGGCCTCCAGTGCCTCGATCTGCCCGGGCAGTTCGGCCAGCTCGCGGCTTTCCTTGTTGGACAGGCTCAGCTTGCCCCCGGAGCCACGGCCGGATTTTCTGCCGCTTTCCTTGCTGCCGTCAGCGGCGGCCCCCTGCACGCCGCCGGACGCGACTGCCCCGCCCGGTGCCCCCCCGGTTCCGGCGGCATCGGGCTGTGCACGCCCTTCGCCGGCGCTGCCCGGCACATCAGCGCTGCCCCGCTGCGGCAGCGCCGATCCCGCCCCGCTGGATGCGCCCGCACGACGGGCGCCGCGTGCGAGCCCCGCCTGCTCGGCCCCTGCATCCGGCTGGCTGTCCCGCCAGCTCAGCCAGTCGGAATAACCGCCGACCAGTTCCAGCCACTGTCCCTCGCCCCGCGCGACCAGCACCGAGGTGACGACGTTGTCGAGAAAGCGCCGGTCGTGGCTGACCAGCAGCAAGGTGCCCGGGTAGGACTGCAACATGCTTTCGAGCAGGTCGATCGATTCCAGGTCCAGATCGTTGGTGGGCTCGTCGAGCACCAGCAGGTTGGCCGGACGCGCGAACAGCCGGGCCAGCAGCAGGCGGTTGCGCTCGCCACCGGACAGGGTGCGGACCGGCGAGTTGATGCGATTGGGCGGGAACAGAAAATCCTGCAGATAGCTGATGATGTGACGCCGCGTGCCGTTGATCTCGACGTGATCCGAACCGGGGCTGACGGTATCGGCGACGCTGCGCTCGCCATCGAGCTGCTCGCGCAGCTGGTCGAAATAAGCGATCTGCAGGTTGCTGCCCAGGCGCACGCTGCCCTCGTCGGGCGGGTATTCGCCGAGGATCAGCTTCAGCAGCGAGGATTTGCCGACGCCGTTGGGGCCGATCAGCCCAATGCGGTCGCCGCGCATGATGGTCAGATCGAGGGCGCGCACCAGACACTGCCCCCCGAGGCTCAGGCTGGCCTGCTGCATCTCGCAGACCAGCTTGCCGGAGCGCTCGCCGGCATCCACTTCGAGCTTGATGTTGCCGGCCCGCTCGCGCCGCGCCGCCCGGGCTTCACGCAGGGCTTCGAGCCTGCGTACCCGGCCTTCGTTGCGGGTGCGTCGCGCCTCGATGCCCTTGCGAATCCAGACCTCCTCCTGTGCCCAGAACTTGTCGAAGCGGCGGTTGGCGATGGCTTCGGCTTCGAGCTGCTCGCCCCGCACCCGCTCGTAGGTGGCGAAGCTGCCCGGAAAGCTGCGCAGCAGTCCCCGGTCCAGTTCGATGATGCGGGTGGCGACCTGATCGAGAAAGCGCCGGTCGTGGGTGATCACCACCAGGGCCGGCCCGGCGTTGATCACCTGTTCCAGCGATTCGATCGCCTCGATGTCGAGGTGGTTGGTCGGCTCGTCGAGCAGCAGCAGTTCCGGTTCGAGCGCAAAGGCCAGCGCCAGCGCGGCGCGCTTGGACTGCCCGCCGGACAGACCCGCCGGCGCCAGATCGGCGTCGATGCCGAAACGGTCCATCTCCGCCCGCAGCCGGGTCTGGGTGGCCCAGTAGTGGCGCTCGTCGTGCTCGTCGATCAGCCCGCTGGCAATCCCCCGCTGCAGCAACGCGTCGAAGACGGTGTCGGCGGCCGGCAGCACCGGTTCCTGTTCGACCAACACCACCCGCAACCCATCACGGCGCACTTGCCGGCCGTCGTCGAGCATGATCCGTCCGGCGATCACATTGAGCAGACTGGACTTGCCGGTGCCGTTGCGGCCGATCAGACCCAGACGCTCGCCGGCCGTCACGGTCAGCGCGGCGCCATCGAGCAAGGGGTGGGAACCGAAAGCCAAGCTGGCATCGATCAGGCTGTAGAGAACACTCACGGCAGACGCTCGCAGGAGTAGATGATTGATGACAGACAGCAGTTTAAAGCGTGCCGACCGTACCGCAGGCACGCATTCTCGGGTACTCTGTCACTTGTGAACAATCGGCTTCCTTCATCCAAACCGCAGCAGGCGATCATCAGCACGCCTCGTCA
>JBHADS010000034.1:0-2755 GCA_041855185.1 Lautropia sp.
CTCTATGATCTGAGCGACCTGCCTGCCTTCGACGCGGACGTGCAGATCATCGACACCCGTGCCAGCCGCAACGGTCAGCCGCTGACGCTGCCCGCCGCCCAGGACGGGCGCTGGACGCTGGCCTCCGGGCAGCGCCTGGCGATCGGTGCCGAGGATGTCTACCAGATGCAGTTCCGCATCCGCGTGCCCTATGGCAGCAACACCGCCAACAACAGCTGTGCCACCGCCGGTGCGGCCGAGGGCCAGGGGCTGTTCAACCGCCTCAGCCTGAACAACCGTGCGGCCGAGGCGGCCGATGCCCCCGCCCTGAGCGCATCGGCCTGTCTGGATACACCCGTGCCAATCTCGAAAGCGGCGCTGTCGATCGAAAAGACCAGCGCCAGCCGCTCGGCCGAAGTCGGTGATCTGATCACCTACCGGCTGCGCGTGCGCAACAACGGCAGCGGCACCGCCATCTCTCCCGTGGTGGTGGATCGGCTGCCGCGCGGCTTCAACCTCGAGCCGAACTCGCTGCGCGTACAGGGGGCCACCCGACGCGGAGTGCAGGTCAGTGGCAACCGCGAGCTGCGCATCCAGCTCGACCGGATCGAGGCCGGCACGAGCGACCCGAGCGCTGCGTCCCAGGCTGCCGCCAACGGCGCTGACAACGGCTCGACCGCGGCCGGCGAAGTGCTCATCAGCTACCGGGTCCGTCTCGGCGTCGGCGCCCAGGAAGGCGATGGCACCAACCGTGCCCACGTCGAATGCCCGACCCCGAACGGCGCGGCCACCACCCGTTGCTCGAACGAGTCGCGCTGGAAGATCCAGGTCAAGGCCGGCATCTTCAGCGAGGAAGCCTGTCTCGCCGGCCAGATCTTCGTCGACTGCAACGGCAACTCGCTCAAGGATGCCGAGGAACTCGGCATCCCCGGCGTGCGCCTCTATCTGCAGAACGGCACCTGGCTGGTCTCCGATGCACACGGCAAGTACAGCCACTGCGGCCTGCGTCCCCGCACCCATGTGCTCAAGGTCGACAGCCGCACCCTGCCCCGCCGCGCCCGCCTGGTGACGAGCAGCGCCCAGAACTCGGGCGATGCCGAGAGCCTGTTCGTCGATGCCCGCAAGGGAATGCTGCACCGCGCCGACTTCATCGAGGGCTCCTGCTCGGCTACCGTGATCGAACAGGTCAAGGCCCGCCAGGCCCAGGGCGCCAACACCAGCGTGCAGACCGAGCCGGGTCAGCCCGGCCTGTCCTTCGACAGCAAGCAGGGCATCCCGGCCCGGCCGCTGCGCGAGGGCACCGATGGCGCCGCCCAGGCTCGGCCCCAGCAGCGGCACTGAGGGGAGGCCCCTTCCCTGGAGCGGCCCCGGCGCTCCCCGCCCCCGCTGAGCCTGCCACCAGCAGTACGGAAGGCCC
Organism: Lautropia sp.; assembly: GCA_041855185.1. Classification (GTDB taxonomy): domain Bacteria; phylum Pseudomonadota; class Gammaproteobacteria; order Burkholderiales; family Burkholderiaceae_E; genus Lautropia. The sequence goes on from JBHADS010000034.1 coordinate 1,397, forward strand.
TCCTCCGGGGACGGCCCCAGCACACCACACTCCCCGCAGCCCCCCGCTGCGGCACCAGACGCCGACCCGTCTTGCCCGGGACGCCCCTGCCCCCCAGGCCCCCCCCGGAGCCCGACAGTAGCATCGAAGGCTGGCAGACGAGGGGCACACAGCGGACGGGCCCTGTACGCGACGCCGTACGTGCCCTGCTGAACAGGCATTTCATTCCGGATGCTGGTATTCTCCACTGGCCGACAGAACCCTCCGGTCTCGCCGGCAGCCTCGTTCACCCCTACCTACACCTCGACCCGATTTCCCGCCATCCGCATGGCTATCTCCCGCTTTCTCAACGATCTGCTGGGTTTTCGCCCCCGGCAACTGCAAGTCGCCGCCCTGTGTCTGCGAGGGGAGAGCCCTAATCTCGAAGTGCTGCTCGTCACCAGCCGCAGCACCAAGAAACACCCGCCGCGATGGATTCTGCCCAAGGGCTGGCCCATCGTCGGTACGGATCTGGCAGGCTCGGCTCGACAGGAAGCCTGGGAGGAGGCGGGCGTCCGAGGCCGGCTGAACACCGATCCCGTGGGCAGTTATCTGCACGAATATCTGCAGGACGGCCATCTCGTCCGGCAAGTGGAAGTCAGGGTCTTTCGGCTCGATCAAGCCACACTGGCCGATGATTACCCCGAGGCCGGCCAGCGCAAACGCTGCTGGTGGTCCCTGGAGGACGCCGCTGCGGCGGTCGAGCAGCCCGGACTGGCAGAGTTGCTGCGCCGGCTGGCACGCACCCAGCGCCGGCCGCTGACCTCGGAGACACGCTGAAGCACCCCGCCCCTGATTCTTTTTCAACGATGCGCTTTTCCATATGAGTACCCCCAACGACCCCTCGCCCCCTCAGCAACGCACCCGCTGGAAAGCGCTGGACAAGGACCTGAAACGCGTCAGCCTGCTGGAACAGGCCACGGCCCTGGTGGCCCGCCCGCTAGTGGCCCCCGGCGTGGCCCTGGCGTTCATGGTGCTGGTCGGCGCCGCCGCACTGGGCGTGACCGGCACCCACCCCGGCACCTTCACCATCGTCGTCGCCACGGTGGTCGGCGCCTACATGGCGCTCAACATCGGCGCCAATGATGTCGCCAACAACATGGGGCCGGCAGTCGGCGCCAACGCACTGACCCTGGGCAGCGCGCTGCTGATCGCGGCCATCTTCGAGACGGCAGGCGCACTGCTGGCCGGTGGCGATGTGGTCAACACGATCTCCTCGGGCATCGTCGCCCCCGAGGCGGTGGCCGAGCCCAACACCTTCATTCTGACGATGCTGGCGGCCCTGCTGTCGGCTGCGCTCTGGCTCAACCTCGCCACCTATCTGGGTGCACCGGTCTCCAC
>JBHADS010000035.1:0-3898 GCA_041855185.1 Lautropia sp.
CACCTCGATCAAGCGCTCCGAGTTCAATGCCGGCAAATACGCACCGATGGTCGGTGACGACGTGCTGATCCAGATCTCGCTGGAAGCCTCGGTCGAGTAAGCGCAGGCGCCTTCGTCGGCGCGGACGGCCTTCGTCCGGGCCGACGGCAGCCTGGCCCGCGCATCGGGCGGGCTGCCCGATGGCGACGAGCCAGGCGGCAGAAACAGAAACGCCACCGTTCCGTGTCGCGCCGCAGGGCGGGCACGGAGTTGGTGGCGTTTCTCGTGGGCTGGCTGCAGGCGGGCGCTGGGCGCGGCGTCTGCGGTGCTTGCCGCAGTCCGGCGGCCGAAGCCGCGCAGCTTGGCCGCTGGTTCAGGCAGGGGCGGCGGCCTCGGCCAGACGGGATCGTCTTGGCGCTCAGTCTTGCGACCCCTCGGCCCCTCAGCCCTTCCGCTGCTCCACACGGTCCGGCGGCACTCACCGCGGCAGTGCGGCCTTCACCTCGGGGGTCTCGTCGAAGGAGAGATCGCGCTCGCCTTCCTGCACGCGGGTCGTCAGACCCATGCCGGCCTGCAGGGTGAGCAGCGGCAGCGGCGGCAGCTCCTCGACGTTGGCCATGCGTTTCACATCCCAGCTGCCGTCGGCGATCAGCAGGGCGGCGGCGGCAGCGGGCACGCCCGCCGTGTAGGAGATCGCCTGGCTGCCGATCTCCTGATAGGTTTCGGCGTGATCGCAGATGTTGTAGATGAAGATCTCGCGTTCCTTGCCGTCCTTCTCGCCCTTCAGCAGCGTGCCGATGCAGGTCTTGCCGCTGTAGTCCGGCGCCAGTGAGGCGGGGTCGGGCAGCACGGCCTTGACCACCTGCAGCGGCACCACCGACTGCCCGTTGTCCAGCTTGACCGGCTGCTCGGACAGCAGACCGAGCGAGTTCAGCACCGTGAACACATTGATGTAGTGCTCGCCGAAGCCCATCCAGAAGCGGATGGTCGGGATGTCGAGCAGCTGCGACAGCGAGTGGATCTCGTCGTGGCCGGTCAGATAGCTGCTCTGCTCGCCCACCACCGGCAGCTTGTCGGTGCGCCGCACCTCGAACATCCGGTTCGACACCCACTGGCGCTGCTGCCAGGTCCAGGCACGGCCAGTGAACTCGCGGAAGTTGATTTCCGGATTGAAGTTGGTGGCGAAGTAGCGGCCGTGGCTGCCGGCGTTGATGTCGATGATGTCCAGCGACTCGACGCGGTCGAACCAGAGCTGGCAGCCCAGCGCCGCATAGGCGTTGACCACGCCCGGGTCGAAGCCGATGCCGAGGATGGCGGTGATGCCTTTCTCGGCGCATTCCTCCCGGTGCTTCCACTCGTAGTTGGCGTACCAGGGCGGCTGCTCGCAGATCTTGCTGGGGTCTTCGTGGATGGCGGTGTCGATGTAGGCGGCACCGGTGTCGATACAGGCGCGCAGCACCGCCATGTTGACGAAGGCATGGCCGACGTTGACGACGATATCGGCCTGGGTGCGGCGGATCAGCTCACGGGTGGCGTCCGAGTCGGTGGCGTCGAGCTGATGGGCCTCGATGCTGCCGGGGACCTGGAAGCTGCCTTTGGCATGGACGCTGTCGATGATCTGCTGACACTTGGCCAGGGACCTGGAAGCCAGATGGATGTGACCAAGTCTGCTGTTGTTCTGGGCAAGTTTGTGGGCAACCACATGACCGACTCCGCCGGCGCCAATGATCAGGACATTTTTCTTCATGTCGCGATTCCGTGAGCTGATAGGGGTTGAAGTTGAAGATCAGGACAGGCTGTTCCGATAGTCCTCGTAACCGAAGCTGCGCTGCAGTTCGATCTGGCCGTTCAGACGCCGGACGGCGATCGCCGGCATCGGCACACCGTTGAACCAGTTTTTCTTGACCATCGTGTAACCGGCGGCATCCTGCAGGGACAGACGATCACCGACCGCCAGCGGCTGCTCGAAGGAGAATTCTCCAAAGATATCGCCGGCCAGACAGGTATTGCCGCACAGTTGATAGCGGTGCGGGCCGCGATCAGGCTCGACCCGCGCCGGCAGCTGATAGGTCAGCAGATCCAGCATGTGCGCCTCGATCGAGGCATCGATGATCGCCAGCGACTTGCCGCGCTCCAGCACATCGAGCACCGTCACTTCGAGCGAGGCGCTGCCGGTGACGGCGGCTTCGCCCGGCTCCAGATAGACCTGCACGCCCATCCGCTCGGAAAAGGCCCGCAGCCGGTCGGCCAGCGCATCGAGCGGATAGTCGGGGGCGGTGAAATGGATGCCGCCGCCGAGGCTCACCCAGTCGAGGCGTTTCAGCAGCGGGCCGAAGCGCTCCTCGATGGTCGAGAGCATCGTCGAGAAATGCGGGGCGCTGCGGTTCTCGCAGTTGTTGTGGATCATCACGCCGCTGATCCGGTCCAGCACTTTCTCGATCTCGGCGGGGTCGGACTCGCCCAGCCGGCTGTGCGGACGGGCCGGATCAGCGAGCAGATAGGGGGAGTTGCTGACGCCGGGGTTCAGGCGCAGCCCCAGCGGCGTGTCGCCACAGAGTGGGCCGAGGCGTTCGAGCTGGCTGATCGAGTTGAAGATCAGCTTGTCGGCATGGCGGGCGGCCTCGGCGATCTCGTGCGCGGCCCAGGCGACGCTGTAGCCGTGGGTCTCGCCGCCGAACTCCTCCTTGCCCAGACGCACCTCGTTCAGCGAGGAGGAGGTGGTGCCATCCATGTATTGACGCATCAGGCCGAAGACCGACCAGCCGGCGAAGCACTTGAGCGCCAGCAGCGCCTTCGCGCCGGAGCGTTCACGCAGCCGGGCGATGGTGTCGAGATTGCGCAGCAGCTTCGATTCGTCGATCAGATAATAGGGGGTCTGAATACTCATGCCCGTGAATGGACCTCTTGTCACGACAGGCGCATGCCGCCCCTGAGCTTCGCGGCGAGGAAGCGGGCCTGGTCGTGAGAAACGCTTGGACGATAGCTCGGCTGGCCGGAGGGCAGCCGCCGGATTGGCTTGTACAGACGGAGGGTGCCGGCGCCGGGGCGCAACGGCGGCCCCGTCGAAACGGGGCGGAACGCGCAATATACAGACCGTGGTGTTTTTGTCAATCAGAAAGGCAAAGGCTCGTCAAACACCGTCGGTCGGCGGTGCGCTGCCGTTGGTCGGTTGAGCGGCCGCGTGCAGCCGGAGCGCAGGTACGACGGCGTCGAGGCTCGGGGAGGGCGTCCCGGCGCCCGGACGGGTTGACACGTCCCGGCTGGGCCTGGGCCGACCATCATGCATCCTGTTGCCGGCACCCGGCCGGAGCGCCGGCCCTCAGTGCTGGCGTGGCATCGCGGCAGCCGACAGCGACTTCATCCGGACGAACTGGAGCACTTCCTCGCAGACGGTCTGGCAGGCGCGGATGGCGGCCGGATCGGCCTCCTCGCCATTGGGACCGCCGAAGGGGTGGCGGATGCTGTGCAGGGTGGCGCTGTAGGGCGTGGGCCAGCCGCGTAGCGAATGGATGATGTCGCGCAGCGAGCTGACGGTGGAGCCCATCGCCTGCATGCCATCGGCGCAGACGATCACACCGACGGCGCGGCCGTCCAGATAGGGGCGCTCGTCGGTGCGCAGCGCCTCGATGAAATCGATGGCATTCTTGACGTGGCCCGAGACGCCGCTGTGATAGGAGGGCGTGCCGATGATCACCCCGTCGGCTTCGCGCAGACTCTCGATCAGCACCTTGGCACGATCACTGAAATCGACAGCACCCGGATCATAGAGTTCCAGCGGCAGCTCGGCATTGCCGATCAGCTTGGTACGGCAACCCATGCGGCCCGCATACTCGAGCGCAATCGTCAGGGCGCGTTCGGTGATCGAGTTGGGGCGGATCGAGCCGCCGAGAGCGACGATCAAAGGGCGGTGTGCCATGGG
>JBHADS010000036.1:0-2922 GCA_041855185.1 Lautropia sp.
AGCCTGCCGGGCGTCAACCTGAGCGCAAGCGTCCTGCAGGGACTGATGGAGGAGGCCGAGGCGCATTATCAGGCGGGGCGGGACGCCCCGGCCCTGCAACTGTTTTCCTCGCTGATCGAGCTGAGCCCGGTGCATCGGGAACAGGCATGGCTGCGGGTGGGCAACATCCATCAGCGTGCCGGGGCCGTGGGGGCTGCGCTGGATGCCTATCGGCAGCTCGCTCCCGTGTCGGCGCAACGGGGAGCAGCGGCGTCGGCTGATGGAATCCCCGGAACTGCAGCGGGGAAGTCCGCGAGTGCCGAGGGGCTGCACGCAGGGGGGCTCCCTGTCCGTGATGCCGATGTCTGGCAGATGGCGTACCAGACCCGACGGAGCCCGCGTGGCGGCAGGGGGAAGGCGGCCGAGCGCGCAGAAAAGGTGCGCATCCAGCAGCAGGCGCTGCGTCTGAAGGCCATGATCAATCTGAACCTGTTGGCCGTCGAGCAGGCGCGGCAGTCACTGGTGCAGATCGAGCTTCTGCAACGGGACGAGGCGGTGCGCGCAGCCGCTGGTGTGGATGAGGGCGTGGCGCGGACGCTGAGTGAGGCGCTGTGGCAGCAGGCCGGAGAGATCCGTGCGCTGATGACGAGTCTGCAGGCATGGGACGAGGTGGCGGTACGCCAGGCAGCGCAGCGCCGCCGCGAGCAGCTGCGTGCGCTGCAGGAGGGCGCGCAGCTACAGCCTGCAGGTGCCGCAAGCGGGCTGCCCCCGGTGCTGCGGGGCGGAGCTGCGGAGGTGGCGCCGTCGCCCGCTGCGCGAGGACGGCTGCCGCTGATCGAGTATGGGGTGCGACCGGTGCGGACGCCGCATCCAGAGCGGCAGGGCGCGCCAGCTACGGAAAGCAAAGCGCTGCGGGCACAGGCCGTGGCGAAGACAAAAACGCCGGCGCAGACTCCTGCGCAACCGCAACCGCAACCGCAACCGCAACCGCAACCGCAACCGCAACCGCAGGTGGGGGCGTTGCGATGAGCACGAGGGCAAGCAAGATCCAGCGCGGCGTCTCGTCGGTCGAGCTGATCGTCGCGTTGCCGGTGCTGCTGCTGTTGATGCTGGGGGTCATCCAGTTCGCGTTGGTTTTTCATGCGCGGCATTCGCTGGGATATGCGCTGCAAGAGGCTGCGCGACGGGGGGCGGTGGAGCATGCAGCACCGGAAGCGATGCAGCAGGGGCTGGCAGCGGGCCTCTCTCCCTGGCTGTACGGGGCGAGCGATTGGGCGTCCAGGCTGGCGGCAGACCTCCGGGCACAGGGGCATCTGCAGCAGGGACTGGCCGAGGGGTGGGTCCGGCTGGCGCAGCGCTCGCCCACGGTGGAGAGCTTTGCGGACTGGGCCGAACCGGCCCGGGATCGCCTGGGCGAGCGGCTGCCGGGCGTGGATGAGATTCCGAACGACAACCTGGACAGCCGTCGGCTGCGGATGCAGCCCCGTTCCGGTGTGGCGGCCTTCGTCGGGGGCGAGCCTGTCGGGCAACGCTCCGGCCAGACCTTGGCCGATGCCAATCTGCTGCGCCTGGAACTCGATTACGGGGTGCGACTGTCGGTGCCGCTGGTGGGGGCTGCCGTGTTGCGGACGCTGATGGTCTGGCATGGCTGCGGGCCAGCCGCTGTCGGCTATCAGCCAGGAACGCCGGAAGTCTGTCGCTACTACAAGGCGACCGATGCGCTGGGGCGTCCGGCTGGACGGATTCCCGTCAAAGTGGTGGCGACGATGCGGATGATGTCACCGGCGCGGCGCTCGTCGTGGTTGCAGGCGGCCTCGGCACCGCCGCCTTCGGCAGCGCTCCACCGAAACTCGCCGGCAACACAGCCGCAGGCGTCCTCACCGTCCTCGAACGGCGGCGGGCACCCCCAGCAGCAGGCTGGCCGTGGCAATCCGGGTGGGGCCGAGGCCGCGCAGCATGCGGACGCCGAGGCCAGCGCCGGACAGTCGTGGGTCGATCCGGGCAGGGGGGCGATGCAGACCGATGAAGCGCTCGATGAGCCACCGGAATTGCGGGATGACGAGATGGTTGAGGAGGACGAGCTGGATGATGCCGATGCTGCAGATGACGCAGATTCTGATGTGTCGCCGGCGTCGCCCGCTTCAGGATCACGCACGAGCACAACGGGCGCGGATGATGCCGGGTCTGCGGATCGATCGCTGACGGCTTCATCGGGCGGAGGGAACGAGCGGCCCCAGGCTTCTTCCGCCCCGGGCGCTTCCGGATCGCCGTTCCGGTTGGAGCACAGCGCCGAGGAGCACCCGGCGATGTGCACAATCGATCAGCGTTGAATGTTGCTGCCCGTCGTCGGACTGTTGCTGCCTGTCGTCGCACAGCGACGGCGGGCAGCTTGGCCCGACGTGACGACGACGCGACGACGATACGCGGTCGGGCCTTCCCGCCGCGATCTGGACAAGGGCGAGGAAATCAGCGCCGAGAATACGTTGTCCGGCTTTATACGCCGTCCGGCTTGAGTGTCAGCCCCGACAGGGCGTCGGGCTTGGGCTGACGGACGACCGCAGCGCGCGAGGCATTGGCGTTGGGGTCGTAGGGGTGATAGTCGAAGGGGTAGGCGGCCCGGATGCGCTGCACGTAGGCGACGGTTTCGGCATAGGGGGGCACGCCATTGTGGCGATCGACCGCACCTTCGCCGGCGTTGTAGGCGGCCAGCACCAGACTGACATCTCCCCGGTAGTAGTTGAGCAGCCAGCGCAGATAGGCCATGCCACCCCGGATGTTCTGGATCGGGTCGAGCACGTCGATCACGCCGAAACGCTCGGCGGTCTCGGGGATCAGCTGCATCAGCCCGAAGGCATTGCGTTCGGAGCGTGCATTCGGGTTGAAGCCCGATTCGGTCGCCATGACGGCGAGCACCAGCCGGGGGTCGAGCTTGTACTTGCGCGC
>JBHADS010000037.1:0-6309 GCA_041855185.1 Lautropia sp.
CAAGCTGGCGAAGCTCGACGAGCAGGAAAAGAACAAGGCCGGCAGCAAGTCGGACGCCAAGGCCGGAGAGGCCAAGGCTCAGGCAGACAAGACCCGCAAGGATGCTGCAGGAAGTGCCGACAAGGACTCGAAGGCCCGCGAGGCCGACGCGAAGTCGGCCCACTGAGCCCCTCAGCCCCCTGAGCCCGACGAGCCTTCAGGGGGCCAAGCGGGCCTCAGGGCAGGTTGGCCCGGCGTCGCCTCAACGGAGATGGACGATGGTTTCCGCGGCGTTGGGCAGCCCCTCGAACACCAGGCGATAACTGCGCCGCGATTCGGGCACGTTCCGATCGCCGAAACGGCCCAGTGACAGCATGTCGCCGGGGCGCAGGCGGATGCCCGCCTGTTGCAGATCATTGGCCAGCCAGACCACCGCATTGAGCGGGTGGCCGGCCAGGCTGCGGCCTTCCGCCGAACTCAGCACCTTCCCCGTCGAATCTTCCAGCCGGACCTTCATGCTGCCCAGCTGATCGACCATCTCCTGCGTGATCTGGATGTCGATGGCCGGGCCCAGCACGCCGAAGCGCCCGTTGACATTGACCACCGTGGCGCCAGCTGCATCGATGCGGCTGGGGTCCTGATAGGCCAGATCGGAGAGTTCGATGAAGGGGTGCAGCGCCGACAGACTGGCGAGCACTTCACGGGGCGTCCGGGCGTCATGGATGGCGGCGCTGCGCACCACCGCGACCAGATCCGCCTCGATCCTCGGCTGCGAGCCGAAGGAGGCGTCGATGACCGTCTGGTTCGGCAGCATCATCTTTTCGAGCAGCGTGCCACGAACCGGCTGCTCCGGGGCGGACGGGGTGGCGCTCAGCGCCGTGGCGGGGGCGGCATAGGCTTGCTTGGCCTCGCCTGTGGCGATGGCCCAGGCAGCCGGCACGTCGCTACCCGCGTCATTGCCCGCCAGAGGCGCGCTGCTGTCCGGGCCGGTCGGTGTGCTCGTTGTGCCGTTTGCGTGGGGGCTGCGCAGATTGGAGGATGCCAGGGTAGAGGCGTTCGCTGCACCAGGCGCCGGCAGCAGCTCGCGTTTGTAGCCGACGATGGGGCCGGCCGAGGGAATCAGGCTCTGGACGAAGGTCTTTTGTGCGCAGCGGGCCTGCTGCATGTCCGGCGAGGCGCTGGGTGTGGGCAGCGGCTGGCGCATCAGAAAGGCGTGGGCGTAGAGCCGGGCCAGACGCTGGTCCTTGCACAGATCGGTATCGCGGCTCAGTGCTGGCAGCTCGGCGCTGGCAGCATGGGCTGGCGAGGCGCTCGTGCCCTTGCCCGAGCGCTGGTGCTCCGCCTGGGATGGGCCTCCCTGCTTGCTTGTGCGGGCGTCGTCCTGTCCCCCGGGCCCGGCGGTCTGACACCCGGCCAGGGCCAACGCCAATACAAGCGGCAGCAGTTGAAATGAGCGTCTGAAAGTCATCATGGCGTTCCTTGAAGGAGCTGGACATCCGCGAATGATAGTGGCCGAGCGCGTTTCTGCTGTATCCGGCCGGCCGTGCAGGTAACAAGCTGATGCAGCCTGTGAGGCGGTGTGCAATGCGGTGGCACCTTCATCAATCCTGTCATGATCGTGGATCGGCGTCTGGGCGATCCGTCATGCCGAGCGGATCATGCCGTGGGATCGAAGGGGGGCAACCGGCTGCGGCATCACGGATGCTCTTCGAGCGGTTGTTCCGCGGGCTCTTCGTAGGCGCTGACCTGCTGCGCCTGCAGCTGATAGCCCGAGCTGCCGTAAGGCGTATCGGTCCGCGAGGGTTTCAGACGCCCCCGTACCGTGACGGGGTCCATCATCTGAAAGCCCTTCAGCGGCTTGTCCATGACGACATGGATGACCTGGTTGGAGGGCGGCGGCGGCACATGGATGCAGGCACCGAAATACGGCACCAGCAGCATTTCCTCGATCGTGTCGGCCTTGCTGTTGTCCAGCGGCACGATGAAACCCGAGATCTCGATCGCCTCATCCTTGATCGCCGGATTCAGGGGCGCGTTCTTCCAGGCCGCCTGCAGCTTCTTCAAGGCGGCGATGGCACGCGGATCGCTGTCGGACATGCTGTCGAAATCCAGCACCTGAAAATCCTTCAGGGGCTCCCAGTCGCTCGGAATCAGTTCCGCCCAGTCGAGGGGGCGGTAGGCTTCGGAGGACGGGGCGCTCTTGGTACGGGCTGACTGGGCGTCAGCGGCTGCATCGGCAGGGGCTGCTGCGCCGTCGTTTGCCGCGGAGCGGTTGGGCGAAGGCAGCGTCTCGCCGAGCACATAAGGCTGCTTGCCCTGTGCCGGGCCGTTGTATTCGCCCGACCGGGCCTCGCCATCGGCGGCCATCGCGGCGCTCGACATCAGCAATACCAAGGCTGTCAGGCCACGGCACAGCGCAGACGCGGCCCGCACGCCCGGTCGTGTCTGGTTTGCGTGCGGGGTGGCCGGCAGCGGCGTGAGCAGGGGCGTGTTGCTGGCCGGGGGCTGCGGACCCTGCGCCGGGCCATCACGGTCGGTGGAATCGATCGGGGCGTGAGGGGAATGGATGTACATCGACAGATCCGAAGTGGGACGAGAGCCGATTCAAAAATGATCTCCGATTGAAACACAGCTGCACCGGTCAGGCGTGTGGATGCCTGGAATCGTCACGATGAAAAGGTCTCGGCGAAAGGGGGCGTGCTGACAGGGCGCCGATGAAAAGGGCCGGGGAAAAAGCACAGGGTGAAATAGCCCCGACATCTACACGCGCATCGTCAGGCCGCTGGCCAGTGCGCGCCGGCTGGCCCGCCATGCCGGCAGCAGCGCCGTCAGCGGGCCGATTGCCGCCACCAGCACCAGCAGCTGGATCTCGGCGAGGCTGAGCCGGGCCACGGGCCAGACGATGCCCCAGTGCGTCTGCAGCATCGGCGCGGACAGCGCCGAACCGGCCATCAGCAGCAGCCACCCCAGCACGGCGCCGGCGCTGCTCAACAGCCCGCCTTCCAGCACCAACAGCAGCAGCAGATCGAGAGGGCGGGCGCCCACGGCCCGCAGGATGGCGAGTTCGCGCCGGCGCTGCTCCAGGCTGGCCATCAGCGCGATGATCAGCCCGCAGAGCGCCAGCACCAGCACCAGCACCGACAGCGCCTGCAGGGTTCGGTGCACGACATCGAGCAGGCGCCAGAGCTGATCCAGGGCTACCGCCGGCAGCACCGCCAGCAGTGGCTCCTCGATCTCGGTGTTGATGAAGCGCTGCAGATTGAAGACGCCGGCACGCGATTTCAGGCCGAGCAGCACACCCGTGATGCGCTCCGGTTGCAGATCGAAGGCGCGCACCCGGTCTGCCGGAATGTTGATGCCGGGGATGGGGGCGCCGCCCTGCCAGTTCAGATGGATCGCCTGCATGGCCTCCAGGCTGATGTGCAGCGTGCGGTCCACCGGCGTGCCGGTGGGCTGCAGAATGCCGCTGACGCGAAAGGGCTTGTCGGCGTGGTCGAGACCCGGGCCACTGCCGGTGCCATGTGTCAGGGTCAGCCGGTCGCCCAGTGCATAGCCCAGCCGCTTCGCCACATCCGCCCCCAGCACCACGTCGTAGAGATCCTGAAAGGCATGGCCGGCCGCGAAGGACAGCGCCTGGCGCTGACCGAAGCGGAAGTGCTCGAAATACTGACCGGTGGTGCCCAGCACCGGATAGCCCCGATGAGAGTCACCGAGTGCCAGCGGGATGCTCCAGGCAACCAGCGGATGCGCATCGATCTGCTGATAGGACTGCCAGCCGATTTCATGGGTGGCATCGCCGAGCCGGAATACGGTGTAGAGCATCAGCTGCAACGGACTGGTTCGTGCCCCGACAATCAGGTCCGTACCGGAAACGGCGCGCGTGAAACTGTCCTGAATGGCTTCCTGGCCGCGCTGAACCGACAGCAGCAGACAGGTCGACAGGGCGATCGAAAGCAGCGTCAGCAGAAAATTCACCCGCCGATTGAAGGCGCTGCGGACGGCCAGTCGAAGCAGGGTGCCAAACCGGCTGATGAGGAAGGACAGGGATTTCATGGGTTGAAGCGTGCGGCACTGGCATTCAGCGCCGTCATGGCCAACGTGCGATCGACATGCTGCTGCAATTGCTCGTCGTGGCTCACCACCAGCAGCGCCGATCCATGTGCGTGCAACTGTGCCGACAGCAACTGCATCAGACGATCCCGGTTGTGCCGATCCAGCGCCGAGCTGGGTTCGTCGGCGATCAGTAGCTCGGGGCCGCCGATCAGCGCCCGCGCCGCAGCAGCCCGTTGCTGCTGCCCGACCGACAGTTCGGTCACGGGCCTCTGCCACAGCGTTTCGGGCAATTCCAGCGCATGCAGCAGGGTGCGTGCAGCCGCCCGTGGATCGTTGCCGGTGCGCTGGCGCCGCCACGCCGAAAACCGACAGGGCAGCAGCACATTGTCTTCCAGGCTCAGATAGGGCACCAGATTGAGCTGCTGAAAAATGAAGCCGATGTGATCGGCGCGCAGCCGGTCGCGTACCGTGGCACGGCAACGGCTGAAAGGCTGCCCGAGCAACGTCACCGACCCCGAGTCCGGTTGCAGCACGCCCCCGAGCAGACCCAGCAGCGTGCTCTTGCCGCAGCCACTGGGGCCGAGCAGCAGCAGGCGCTCGCCACGCGCCAGCCTGAAATGATCGAGCTGCACGCAGGGCTCGGTCGCGCCGGGCCAGCCAAAGCGCAGATCACGGGCTTCGATGACCGGCGCATCGGCTGCGCCGGCCGGATCGGCCGACGGACCAGGGGCCACGGACGGGAGGTCGGCGCGGAGAGGATTCATCGGTGCTTTCCGTCGGTGCGTCAGCCACAGAGGATCAGGTCGGTGCTCACCAGCGCAGTACCGGAGCCTTGGCCCGCAACCGGGCGGCTTTCTGGCCCTTGTCGCTGACCACCACGGCATCGACGCTGTGGATGCGAGGCCAGTGCTTGAACACGCTCAACTGAAGCTGGCTCAATGCAGCGATGTTGGTGCAGATGAAGTGATACTCGGCACTCAGATCGCTGTGCGCATCGTCCCCGTCCCGTTCGTGCCCGGCCGAATGATCGTTGTCGTCGTGGTCATGGGTGTGATCGTCGGCGTGGTCATGGGCGTGTCCGTCGGCCGTGGCCTGTTTCGGGCTGTGTGCATCGCCCGTCTTCCCATGATCATGCTCGTGCTCGTGCTCGTGGATCGGCAGGGCGTCAATATCCGCGCGGATTGCCACCCGCTCCCCTTCCGGCCCGATGTCCACCATGAGACCGGTGGTGGGAAACAGCGTGGGGTTCAAGCCGTAGCTGCGCAGCGTGCTTGCGATGAACTCGGTGGTCTGGAACTCCATATGGGAAAGCTCCGGGTGCGCGTGAAGGTGCCGAAACCACCCAAGCACCTCCTGTTGATGCTGCTCACACCAAGCCTGCACATGCTCCGCCACCGAAGTGCTCAATTCACGCATCCCCTTTCAAAATCCTTTGCCAATACTACTGCCTTCACCCCAAATACCCCAATGAGCTGCACATTCCACATTTCACAGATTCACTGCGAGCGTTCCGACGCCCAGCGCGCGCCAAACAGGGCACAAGAACCATCGCGGGAGGTTGGGGGGTTGTTGCTACGCTTAGGATCGTTGACCCTTAATGATTCCCCCGGTTTGTTGATCTTGGGAGACTTCCATGACCCTCACCTTTGGAACCGCAGGCATGCGTGCACCCGTGGGTCCCGCCCTGCATCAGATCAACGTGGGGCAAGTGACCAGGATCTGCGCCGCCGTGGCGGTGTGGCTGGCCAAGGAAGCCGCGGCCTCGCCGCACGCCCACCCGGCGGTGTACCCGCAGGATTCAGGTGTGAGCATTGGCTCGGCGTTCAATGAGGAAGCGGCTCTGCGCGTGGTGGTGGGCTACGACGCCCGCTACGGCTCCCACGTGTTTGCCACCACCGCCGCCGAGGTGCTCGCCGGCGCCGGGTTCGAGGTGTTCCTCATGCCCACGGCAACGCCCACCCAATTCATCCCATGGCTCATCAAAGACTGGGAATTGGACGGCGGCATCCAAATCACCGCCTCCCACAACCCCAGCTCAGACAACGGCATCAAGGTGTATATGGCCAACGGGCGCCAGCTCACCACCGCAGGAGCAAGGGAGATCGAGGCTTTTCTGCGCAAGGTGGAGGATCCAGTTGAGGTGCCGAGGGTGCCCATCAGGCCGTGCGCTGACCAGCAGCGTCGGTACGTTGATGCCATCGCCGCGCTCACGCTGCCCGAACAAGCGGACCTGCTGCGGGTGAACTCGGAGCGCGCCAACATTCGGATAGATCGGAA
>JBHADS010000038.1:0-3001 GCA_041855185.1 Lautropia sp.
CCCCGCCAGAATCAGTTCGGCGGCATCCGCGATGAATGTGCACGCAGCCTCGCAGTCATCTTTCAGAAAGAAATCCCCGGCATCCGCCGGGATCTGGCCGCCACGCGCAGACTCAAACGGCGGCTTGCCATGATGCCCCGTGACCGCACGCACCCACCCGGCCCAGAAATCCGGTGACGCCCCCAGAAAAACCTCCGGCAGCCGCTCATCATCCTCAAGCTTGCGCCACAGCCACCATCCCAGCGTGCCATGCGGTTGGGTATCACGCTTGTCCTCGTTGGGAGGAACCAGCTCAGGCGAAAGGTCCGGCGCCAAGCCCTGGAAGGCCCGCGCAAACTTGCCGGCGTCATGCAGCGCCAGAAGGCACACAAAAACGGCCTCCACCTGCTCCAGTCGCCACCCCAGCTCGTCGGCCAGAGGCTGCAGCGAGAACTGCGGCAGACTCAACAGACGCTGACCACAGGCAGCGACATCCAGACAATGAAATGGCAGCAGATGAAAACGCTCACCCTGCTCGTCTTTTGCCTGGGCCTTGCCCCAATACCGGAAATAGGCAGCCGACATACGTCTCCCCTTCGTATTCCAACCTTTGTGAAATAGTTTGAATGCCGAATTCTGCCACGGACACTCAACGGCGGTTTATGGCCGACAGACAGCAGTCGCCCCCGCCTCCAGCGGATGTGTGTGGATCAGGGATGCTCCACCCCTTGTATTTCCGCTTTTCTTACATCGATATGAGGTAGACTATCTGAAAGTCAGCCGTGGAGCCCGTGGAGCCCAAATGTCCAGCACGCCGTTCAAACTGCAGTACACCGACGCCGGTATCCAAAGCGCCGCCGCTATCGACGACGCTGCACAGGTCGACGAACAGCTCAGAAGACTTTCGGCCGATTTGACCGCCGATATCTTCCGGGATGCCATTCAGGCTGGATTGGCGGCACGCAACGCCACCACGGACGCCTCTGCACCTACGGCAGCCGGTGGACAGCAATGGTTCAGTGTGGTGGAGTCATTGCGCACCATGCTTATGGGCTTGGCTAACCCGTGGCACAAGCAGGATGTCCGGAACTGCCCTCAGATCGTTTCGCCCGATGCTCGCTGTGCCTTCGTCGTCATGACGGGGGACCCTCTCACGGGCACAACAGGGGCCGGTGCTCCGACTAACCAAACGGACAAGGGCGATGTGACCCGCGCCTATATCGAGACCAACCGACAGATCGAGCTGTTGACCAAGGAAGCCCGGGAGAAAGGTACACAGGTCTGGGTACTCCTGTACCACTATGACAAGACCCGCCAAGAAGTGCGTTTCGAACTCTCGCTGCCCATTGGCTTCGAGGCCCGGAAAATCACAGCCTGGGAAACCCGTCTGATTCTGGGCAGGATCTCCAGCGTGCCCGAAGATCCTATCGTCTCCGTCACGGACGAGCCGGAGACTGCTGTCACCGTCGATGTCACCCCCAAGTCAGGCACACGCTGAACCCATCATGTCGGACATCAACCCCCGCCAGATCACCTTTGCACGTGTCCGCAGGCGCATGACCAAGGCGCAACTGGCTCAAACGCTGGGTGTCAGCTCCCGCACGACCCGAAACTACGAAGACGGCAGCACCGTTCCCGATGCACAGACAGTCGCCAGACTGGCTGCGGTGCTGCGGTTCCCCGTGGGTTTTTTTCAGCTCGAAGACGAAATGCCGAAGATCGGCGAGCATGCCGCCAGCTTCCGGGCACTCTCGCGGATGTCGGAACCGACGAAGCAACGTGCGCTGTGTGCTGGCGCCCTCGCCCTGCGTTTCAACGACTGGATGGAGGAGCGCTTCACCCTACCCCAGGCCGACCTGCCCGACCTGAGCGATCTCCCCCCCGAGGAGGCCGCCGTCACGCTGCGCAGCCAATGGGGTCTGGGCAATGCCCCGGTGCCCAACATGATCCACCTGCTCGAATCAAAGGGTATCCGCGTGTTCTCGTTGGCCGAAGACACCCTTGATGTGGACGCGTTCTGCACGTGGCACAACGATCGCACGCCGGTCATTTTCCTGAACACCCTGAAAACGGCCGAGCGCAGCCGCTTCGACGCAGCGCACGAGCTGGGTCATCTCGTTCTCGATCTGCACAGCATGCGCCACGGCGATGAAGCTGCGAGCGAAAAAGAAGCACGTGCCAACGAATTCGCATCGGCCTTTCTGATGCCGAAAGCCAGCGTGGTGGCACGCCGACCCGAAGCCTTCACCACCGCGCACCTGATTGCCTACAAGAAGTACTGGAAAGTATCGCTGGTTGCGTTGGCTCGCCGCTACCACACCCTGGGCCTGATATCGGAATGGGCCTACCGCAACCTGTGCATCCACATCCAGAATAACGGCTACCGGCGCTCAGAACCCGAACCCATCGAGCGAGAAACCTCGCAACTGCTCAGCAAAGTTTTCGACTTCCTGAAAGCCCAGGGCATAGGCCGCCGCGATATCGCCCGACAGCTGCAGATCAGCGTCGATGAGATCAACGCGCTGAGCTTCCAGCTCACCCCTCTGTCGGTTCTCAGCGGACAAGCAACTGAATACACCCCCAAGCGCAAGCCCGCCCTTCGACTCGTCAAAGACGGTGAGCCTGAGTCCTTGGGGCAGCAAGCCGCTCCCATATCCGGGAGCGTCATGAATACTCAGCGCCGCCAGTCGGCCGCTGACTGAGCCGCCGCCTCTCAGCGCTCGAATCGCAGGTCCCCCACCCGCCGAAACCGATCCTCGAACAGTCGGGCGTCGTCGAAGTGGCGGCGGCCGATGAGGGCGGTGGGTTGGCGGCCGGGTTGGCGGATGGTGCCGACATCGGAGATGCCCATGGTCCAGAGCAGCAGGCGGCTGTTGCGTTGGGTGCCGGGGACGAGGCCGTCGTTGTCGTAGATGCTGCGGGCGCCGCCGTCGGGTTGGGGCAAGGCGCGCAGGCCGTCCTCGGGCATCAGGCGGTAGGGCGGGTTGTCGATCTGGGGCTGTCCCCACTGGGTGTGGGGCGC
>JBHADS010000039.1:0-5754 GCA_041855185.1 Lautropia sp.
CACGAGTTCGAGCCCAGGGGCATGGGCCAGCGCATCGGCGGTGATCGGCACCTTGTTGGTGATGACGATCTGCGCATCGGCGATGCGCTCGGCCACCTGCCCGGGCCGGGTCTGGCCGTACCGGCTCAGCCGGTGCTCGAAGCCGAAGGGCTTCAGCCGGGTTTCGGGCGACAGGGTGTCGGAGTCGAGAAAGACGATGTGCTTCATGGCGGCGGTGTCCCGTGGGCGATCGGCATCCGGCAAAGTTACCGGAATTTCGGTGGCTGTGAGCTTGATCGCCCCGAAGATCAGGCCGATCCCTCGATGCCGAGCGGCCCGCTAGCAAACTCGAAGGCGGACCAGCCCAGTGCCACGGCGACCAGCAGGACCCGGACCCACAGGGGACGGTAGAAGGTGTCATCGAGATCGAACATGGGGTCTCCTCGTTCAGAACTGCCGGCTGATGGTGAAGCTGCCAAAGAAGGGGCTGTCTTTCTGGCCCTCGAATTCTCGTGTGCGGAAGTAGCGGGCGAAGGCGAATTTCCAGCCGTGGTAGGTGGTGGACAGCCCAACACCCAGTTGCGCGCCCAAGGGGTTGCGCTTGACGCGATGGCTTTCCTTGAAGGTATTGCCGTCCAGGGAAATGTCGTGGATGTTCCAGATGCCTTCGGCGGTCAGGAACAGATGGTTGGCCAGGCCGCGGTGGGCGATGTCCCGGCTGGGCGGCGCTGTGTTCTCGCCGGACGGGCGCATCGGTGAGCTGCCGAAATCGTCGGGCAGCGCCAGGCCGATCCGCCATTCGAATCCGAGGCTGAGATAGGTGCTGAGATTGCCCAACGCTCCGCCCCAGTGGGTGATCAGATCCTGTTGCAGACCGAGACCCGGTGCGGGCAGATCGTAGCGGCGCAGGCGCTCGTGCTGCAGCATGAACACCGGTTCGTCATGCAGCTGGTTGTCCCAACCCTGGAACTGGGTCACGCCGATAGCTTTGTGCACGGCGTCCTGGGTCTCTTTGCCCAGGGCCGAGGGGCCGACCCAGCCCAGCCGCAGATGCGAGGTGCGCAGACGATCGCCTTTGCGGGCGTTGTAGCCCAGGCTGAACAGCAGCCCGGCGGCATAGGGGCGGTCGTCGGGGATCAGCGCCGTTGCCTCCCGGTCGATGGGGGTGAACAGCGCATGGCCGAAGGAGGCGACCAGGTTGACCTGATCGAAGCCGTCGGGGTGCAGCCGGCTGAGATGGCGCTCCAGCCAACGGGCAAAGGCCGGGGTGCAGGGATCGTTGCGGCGGTCGATCAGATTGGGGGAGACCGCCGTGATCAGCAGCCCGTTGCTGTAGCCCTGATCCTGGCCATGGCCGCCGAAGAGGTCGTTGTCGATGCGCAGGTTGAGGGTACTCTGGGTGCCGGGTGCGGTGAAGGCAGGGCAGTCGGCCGACTCGGCCGCGGCGTCCTGCCGCGGCTCATCCAGGGCGCCGGGGGCGGTGCCGGGTGATGCGCCTGCCGGGTCCGCAGCCTCGGCCGATGCGTGGTAGAGGTCCCCGCCCGGTGTACCGAGAGCCGGGCCGGGCGATGTCGCTGCCGCCATCGAAGCGGCGAAGGACAGGAGCACGGCCAGCATTGGCCTCCGGGAAGGGGACGGGTTCATGGCTGCGGACGGATCATGCCGAAAGGGGGCATCGTCGGTTCAGGCGGCGAGAGCCGGGATGCCGATAAAGATACACGAAGGTGCAGGACGGGCAGGGGCATGAGGGTCATTGGTTTTCCGGTAGGCACTGGGGATCGCCGGCACAATAGGGCGTTTCATGAACCGTACCGTTCCTGCAGGGCGCGTCCGCCACGAGGCCGTTGAGCGTCTTCGGGGCGGTGTATCGAGAGGCGCTGATCTGCATGTCTGATTCCTGGTTGACCTGGTCGGTCATCATTCCCGCGGTACTGCATCTCGTGCTGGTGCTCGGTTTCTCGATCCGCGTGCTGCTGCGGGACGAGATGGCGCCGGATGCCAGGATGGCCTGGATCATGGTCATTCTGCTGCTGCCCTATGCGGGATGTGCGCTGTATTTTTTGCTGGGACGCATCGACCTGGGGCAGCGCGCCATCAGCCAGCATCGGCGCGGGCTGGAGGCGATGCGCGCGCAACTGGCGGAGGCGCGCGATGAGGCGCGTGTGCTGGGCGTGCCGGCCGATCTCGATGCGCTGATCGACACGCCCTGGCGCAGCGCCTTTCGCTACGCCGGTTCGATCAATGGTTTCAGTCCGGTGCCGGGCAACCGGGGAGAGCTGATGGCCGATGGCGATCAGGCACGGGCACGCCTGTTGGCCGATCTGGAGGCAGCACGGCACGAGATTCATCTGCTCTATTACATCTGGCTGGACGACGAAACGGGCACGGCCGTGGCGCAGGCGCTGATGCGTGCGGCGCAGCGGGGTGTGGTGTGCCGGGTGATGGTGGACGGCCTGGGTTCGCGTGCCTTCCTGCGCTCGCCGCTGTGGCAGCAGATGCGTGAGGCCGGGGTGCAGACCGCCGTGGCTTTGCCGATCGATCATCCTTTGCGGGTGATGCTGACCAGTCGCATCGATCTGCGCAACCATCGCAAGATCACGCTGATCGATGGGCGCATTACCTACTGCGGCAGCCAGAACTGCGCCGATGCGGCCTTCCGCGTCAAGGCACGGTTCGCGCCCTGGGTGGACATCATGCTGCGTCTGCAGGGACCGGTGGTGGCACAGATGCAGCTGCTGTTCGTCAGCGACTGGGCGCAGGCGACTGGCGAGGTGCTGAAGCTTCGGCTGTGCGCGGTCGGTGACGAGACGGCGTCGGCGTCCGGCTGGCTGTCGGTGTCGTCGGGGGCGGCCGCCGCATTGGCACGGCAAGGCAGCAGGGCGGAAGACGGGGCGGCGGACAGGGGCGGGCCAGGCTTTGCGGCCCAGGTCGTGGGCGATGGGCCGACGGAGCGCCTGCGCTCCACGCCGCAGCTGATCAGCACCCTGATGGCGTCGGCGCGCGAACGCATGAGCCTTTCGACGCCGTACTTCGTGCCGGATGCTACCGTGCTGGATGCACTGTGTGCGGCGGCTCTGCGCGGCGTGGCGGTGACGATGATCATGCCCAAGCGCAATGATTCATGGATCGTGGCCGCAGCCAGCCGCAGCAACTACGGCCGCCTGCTGGCGTCCGGGGTGCGCATCCACGAGTATCGGGACGGGCTGCTGCACGCCAAGACGCTGACGATCGATGGACAGCTGAGCTTCATTGGCTCGACCAACCTCGATCTGCGCAGTTTCGATCTGAACTTCGAGAACAATGTGCTGCTGCAGGATGAGGCGCTGACGGCAGAGATCGAGGCGCGCCAGCATGCCTACCTGGCGCGATCGGACGAGGTGACGCTGGCCTCGGTACGTCAGTGGTCCTGGCCGCGTCGGATCTGGAACAATGTGCTGGCCACGCTCGGTCCGGTGCTGTAGGGAGCACTGGCCGGGCGGTGGCCGCTCTTCTCGTCGTTCTGATGGGCATACCGTTTCCTCGTCTCTGTCGTCAGGGTATGCCTCGTTCACAAAACTGCTGACACCTGCTGCATGGGCAGGACGTGCAACAGGACTCAGTGTTTGCCTTCCAGCCTGGTTTTGACGCGATCCTTCAGCGCGGTCAGGCGCTCGCCGACTTCTTCCTTCCAGTTGTCGAATTTCTCGTGCCATTCGGCGCGCTGTTTTTCACGGAGCACTTTGCGGGCCTGCATGGCGGCGGCCTCCTGGGCTTCAGCGGCGGCCTGCACTTCGGCAAGCACGGCCTCGGCGGGGCGGCGCAGGACGATGCCATCCAGGCTCTGGGCCAGCCCGTCGAGCACCTCGACGGCTGCTTCCTCGACGCTGGCAAAGAGCACGGTCGATCCCGGTGGCAATGCATGGGTCATCTGCTCCAGCACCGACAGGCGTCGCTCCACCGTGTCCAGCGAGGCCAGCGAGCCCATCCAGGCGCCGGCCGCGCCCAGCATCAGTACTCCGAGCGGTCCTCCCAGCACACCCAGCAGGCTGCCCAGCAGCGTGCCGACCAGCGGTGCATCGCTGGCGGCGCCATCCGTGTAGCCATCGCGGATCTGCAGCGCACCGTCGGTGCTGCGCTCGACGACAGCTGCGTTCTTCAGTTTCAACCGCCCCTGTGCGGCTGCCTGCTTCAGTTCGCTCAAAGCCTGGTAGGCTTTGCTGCTTTCGTCGAAGCTGATCAGGATGATGTTGTCTTGCATGGTGATACTCCTGGTTGGCGGTGGCCCAACGGCCAAGGCGCGCCGGGCTCACAGGGTTTGCAAGCCCATCTTCTCAGGTTTCTGTACCGAAGACGCCGAGAGACATGCCGGGCTCTCGGGGCATTGGCCTGCTCGGCGGAGCTTCGTCGGCCATCATTCATCCATATGATACGCCATCAAATCATCTGATGGCGTATCGATCAGGGCAAGGTGGCGCCATGCTGGAGGGAGATCGGCTGATACTCGGGATGGCGGTCGATGAATGCCTTGACGAAGGGGCAGTCCGGGCGGACCTTCAGCCCCTCCTGGACGGCGTAGTCCAGAATGTGCCGCACCAGGCGCGTGGCGATGCCGCGCCCGCCCAGCGCTTTCGGGACGATGGTGTGCAGGTAGGCGATGCCGCCGGGAAAGCGCTCGAAGACTTCATAGGCCATCTCGCCATCGATGTGCCATTCGAAGCGGTGCTCGGCTTCGTTGAGGATGATCGGGGTATCGTTCGTCTGGGTCATGCGGAGTGCTCCTGGTTCAAGGGAATCTGGCCGAATGTGCCGGCCCGGTAATCGTGGATGGCCTGCAGGATATCGGCTTCGGTGTTCATCACGAAGGGGCCATAGGCGCTGACAGGCTCGTTCAGCGGCGTGCCGGCGGCCAGCAGCACATGCAGGGGCGTGTCCGCCGTGATCGAGACACGGGTTTCGATGCCATCCTGCATCCGTTCCAGCCAGAGCGTATCGTCTTTCTGCGCGGCCTCGCCATCGGCGCCGAAGCGACCGTTTCCCGACAGGATTTCCTCGATCGTGTGGCGGGTGCGGGGTTGCGGCCCGTGGTGGGTGTTGAAAGTGCTCGCCCCGTGCGGCGCCGGACTTCGGGGCAGGACACGGGGCGAGGGGAAGGGGGCCGATGCTGCAGAGGGCATCGGCCGGTTGCTGCGGTCGGATGCTGTCCGACCGGGGAGCCGCCCGCCCGTTGATCGGGCGAGCGGCCGGGGGTCATTGCATCTGACCGAATTTGCCGCTGTTGAAGTCGGCGATGGCCTGGGCGATTTCCTGCTGGCTGTTCATCACGAACGGCCCGTAGCCCACCACCGGCTCATCGATCGGCTCGCCGGCCAGCACCAGGAACTTGGCATCGCCGTTGGCCTCGATCTCGACACCGGTGCCGGTGGTGGAGAGGGTTGCCATCTCGGCGGCGCGCAGCACCTGCTGACCGTTGACCTGCACGGTGCCGGCGAGCACGACGATGAGCGTCGTCCAGCCCTCCGGCTGCGGCAGGCGGGCGGTCTTGCCGGCCGCGAGGCGCACGTCCCAGACATTCAGCGGGCTGAAGGTATGGGCCGGGCCTTTGTTGCCGTCGAAGTCGCCGGCGATGACGCGCACGGTGCCGGCCTCGTCGGCCAGTGGCACGGCAGGGATCTCCTTGTCGAGAATCGCCTGATAGCCAGGGGCCGCCATCTTGTCCTTGGCCGGCAGGTTGACCCAGAGCTGCACCATCTCGAAGGGGCCACCGGTGCGGGCGTAGTTCTCGGAGTGGAACTCTTC
>JBHADS010000040.1:0-3373 GCA_041855185.1 Lautropia sp.
CCCTATAATCTCAATCTTTCCTGCACAGCAGCATATGCAGCAGGAGGCGCGTAGCTCAGTTGGTTAGAGCACCACCTTGACATGGTGGGGGTCGTTGGTTCGAATCCAATCGCGCCTACCAGATACCGACGGGTTGCAACATGGTTGCAGCCCGTTTTTTTATGTCTGCGTCATAGCCGAGCCCACGCGGATCACGTCGCCCAGATCCTGTCGCCCAGATCATGTCTGGATCCTCCCGCACCCAGCATGCGCGCAGACTTGGGGCTGAAAGCCCTCCCGTATCCTCCCGCAAGCCGATCGCGGCGAGTGAGATGCATCTGCATGGACCGACATGAGCGCTCTTGCGGGCAGCGGTTGAGCCAACTCGATGCCTGGCGAGATCATCGGCATGGAGCGCTCCGCGCGGGCAGGGGCGGGGCGCGCCCTGACGATCAGCAGGGCGGGGCGGTCGCCATGACGAACGGGGAGGCCGAGCCGGATGGACGGCGGGCTGCGGTGTGGGTCTAAAGACCACCGATTGTGGTCGAGGGCCGAGGCTGTGATACTCTCAACAGCTTTCATCCCTTTTTCCTGTCGTGCCCATTATTTCTTTGCCGGACGGCTCCGAACGCCGTTTCGATGACGTTGTGACGGTGGCTCAGCTGGCTGCCGATATTGGACCGGGTCTTGCCAAGGCTGCCATCGCCGGCAAGGTGAATGGCAAGCTGGTCGATACGTCCTACCCGATCACCGAGGACAGCGAGGTTGCCATCGTGACCGAGCGTGACCCGGAGGGTCTGGACATCATCCGGCATTCCACTGCGCACCTGCTGGCCTATGCGGTCAAGGATCTGTTTCCCGATGCCCAGGTCACGATCGGGCCGGTGATCGAAAACGGCTTCTACTACGACTTTGCCTACAAGCGGCCGTTCACGCCCGAGGATCTCGTGGCGATCGAGAAGCGGATGCACGAGCTGGCCAAGCTCGACGAGCCGGTCGTGCGCGAGGAGTGGGATCGGGCCGAGGCCGTCAAGTTCTTCGAGTCGATCGGCGAGAAGTACAAGGCCGAGATCATCGCCTCGATTCCGGCCGAGGAAGGCATCAGCTTCTACCGTGAAGGCCGCTTCGTCGATCTGTGCCGGGGGCCGCACGTGCCCTCCACGGGCAAGCTGAAGGTCTTCAAGCTGATGAAGGTGGCGGGCGCCTACTGGCGTGGCGATGCCAACAATGAGATGCTGCAACGCATCTATGGCACGGCCTGGGCCAAGAAGGACGAGCAGGAAGCCTATCTGAACATGCTGGCCGAGGCCGAGAAGCGCGACCACCGTCGGCTGGGCAAGGAGCTGGACCTGTTCCATACCCAGAGCGAAGCGCCGGGCATGGTGTTCTGGCACCCGAAGGGCTGGGTGATCTGGCAGCAGATCGAGCAGTACATCCGCTCGATCTACCGGGACAGCGGCTATCAGGAAGTGAAGTGCCCGCAGATTCTGGATGTGGATCTGTGGCGCCGTTCGGGCCATTGGGACAACTACAAGGAAAACATGTTCTTCTCGGAAAGCGAGAAGCGGGAGTACGCGGTCAAGCCGATGAACTGCCCCGGCCATGTTCAGGTCTTCAATTCGGCGCTGCGCAGCTACCGTGATCTGCCACTGCGCTATGCCGAGTTCGGCTCCTGCCACCGCAACGAGCCGTCGGGCGCGCTGCACGGCATCATGCGGGTGCGCGGCTTCACGCAGGACGACGGCCATATCTTCTGCACCGAGGATCAGGTCGAGGCGGAGGTGACGGCTTTCCATCGGCAGGCGATGGCTGTCTACAAGGACTTCGGCTTCGATCAGGTGGCCGTCAAGCTGGCGCTGCGCCCCGAGCAGCGGCTGGGCACGGACGAGGCATGGGACCGCGCCGAGAATGCCTTGCGTTCGGCGCTGTCGGCCTGCGAGGTCGAGTGGGAAGAGCTGCCGGGCGAGGGCGCTTTCTATGGTCCGAAGATCGAGTACCACCTGAAGGATTCGATCGGTCGGCCCTGGCAGGTGGGAACGATCCAGTACGACCCGATGATGCCCGAGCGCCTGGACGCCGAGTACGTGGCCGAGGACAACAGCCGCAAGCGCCCGATCATGCTGC
Organism: Lautropia sp.; assembly: GCA_041855185.1. Taxonomy (GTDB): domain Bacteria; phylum Pseudomonadota; class Gammaproteobacteria; order Burkholderiales; family Burkholderiaceae_E; genus Lautropia. Next base: position 2,104 of record JBHADS010000040.1, read on the forward strand.
ATCGTGCGATCGTGGGGTCTCTGGAGCGCTTCATCGGCATTCTGATCGAAAATCATGCCGGTGCGATGCCGCTGTGGTTGGCACCGGTTCAGGCCGCCGTGCTGACCATTACCGATGCCCAGGCGGAGTATGCCGAAAGCATCCGGCAAGCGCTGATAAAACAAGGGTTTAGGGTTATTTCGGATTTGCGGGCCGATAAGATCGGCTATAAAATCCGCGAACATAGTTTGCAAAAAATTCCTTATCTCGTGGTTGTTGGAGAAAAGGATTTGCAGGCGAATCGACTGTCGGTCCGGGCACGGGGTGGCAAGGATCTGGGCAGTATGACGCTGGAGGAATTTGCTGGGCTGATGGCGCAGCAGGTTTCCGACAAGCAGCAATAGCATTGAGGCCCGCTGTCGGACGCTATCGATCCGGCAGCCGGCATTTTGTTTATCCATTCGGAGAGTATCAGCATCGCTACCGAACGCAACCACCGCATCAACGGTGAGATTTCAGCCCCGGAAGTACGGCTTCTGGGCAAGGACAATGAGCAGCTTGGCGTGTTCCGCCTGGGTGAAGCCCGTCGCATGGCCGAGGAGGCCGATGTGGACCTGGTCGAAATCGCCCCCACCGCGACGCCGCCCGTTTGCCGCCTGATGGATTACGGCAAGTTCCGGTATCAGGAGCAGAAACGGGCTGCCGAAGCCAAGGCCAAGCAGAAAATCGTCCAGATCAAGGAAATCAAGTTCCGTCCGCAGACCGATGACGGCGATTACGCCATCAAGCTGCGCAACATGATCGGTTTCCTCGAAGATGGTGACAAGGTCAAGATCACGCTGCGCTTCCGTGGCCGTGAAATGGCCCACCAGGAATTTGGCGTTCGCCTGCTGGAGCGGGTTCGGAACGATATCGAGGAAGTCGCTGTCGTCGAGTCGATGCCCCGCCTCGAAGGCCGTCAGATGGTGATGATGGTCGCGCCGAAGAAGAAAAAGTAAGTCGCGCTACGCGCATGGCGCGCGTTTCCGTTGGCTTCCCATCGGCCGCTTGCGGCGGCCGGCTTCTACGTCGCTCCCTTTTGCGCCCTTTCCCGTCCCTTTGCGTCCCTCTTCCTCATGCCAACGTCGGCAACGGGGAAGGGGACGTTGTCGCGTGGGCGGGACGGGCCCAGGGGTCAGATGCCAGGGGTCAGATGCCAGGGGTCAGATGCCAGGGGTCAGATGCCAGGGGTCAGATGCCAGGGGTCAGATGCCAGGGGTCAGATGCCAGGGGTTTTGCTGGATCGATTCCA
>JBHADS010000041.1:0-5463 GCA_041855185.1 Lautropia sp.
CTTTCACACCCGCGGGCGCGCCCTCTGCGGGCGACAGCCCCTGTTGCACGATTGACATCTTCACTCCTTGTCTCTGCGCCTCCTGCCGTCCCAGGCCCGGATTGGCGCGACGTTCATCTCTGTCGTATCCCACTGGGACGCTCATGCCCCGCCCTGATGCCGGCCGCGCCGCAGGTGGCCACCGCCAGCCCGCGCGGGCTCGGCACGGCCCGCCGCCCCTCGACACGGCCTGTCCGCCTGGGCAGCACAGCCTCCCTGTCAAGCAGCTGCTCCGGAGCACAGACCAGCCCGGACGCTGGGGGATTGCCCTCAGAACCCCGCCCCCTCCGAGGGGTAGGAGCCCAGCAGTCGGAAGAAGGCCGACCGAGCCTTCAGCTCCGCCAGCGCCGCCTTGACGGCCTCGTCTTCGCTGTGCCCGGTCAGGTCGATATAGAAATAGTATTCCCAGCCGCCCTGCCGTGCGGGGCGGGACTCGAAGCGCTTCATCGACACACCGTGGCGCGACAGCGGCTCGATCAGCTCATAGAGCGCGCCAGCCCGATCCGGCACGCCCAGAATCAGCGAGGTCTGGTCGATGCCGCAGCGCTCGACCTGCTGGTTGCCGATCACCAGGAAACGGGTCCGGTTCATCGGATCATCCTGGATCGCATGGGCCACGGCGATCAGATCGTAGATCGCAAGCGCCCCCTCGCTGCCGATGGCGGCGATCGACTCGTCCTCGGCGGCCTGCCGCGCACCTTCCGCATTGCTCGACACCGGCTGCAGGGTGATGCCCGGCAGGTTGCGCTGCAACCAGAGCGTGCACTGCGCCAGCGCCTGCGGGTGCGCCATCACCGTCCGGATGTCCTTCATCTGCCCGCTGCGCGACATCAGCACATGCCGCACCGGCACCGTGATCTCGCTGACGATCTGCAGCGTCGTGCTCAGAAAGAGATCCTGACTGCGGGTGATCGAACCTTCGGTGGAGTTCTCGATCGGCACCACCCCGAAATCGACATTGCCCGCCTCCGTCACCCGGAACACATCATCGATCGACGTACAGGGCACGCCTTCGACCGCATCCCCGAAACGACGGCGCATCGCCAGCTCGCTGAAGGTGCCGACCGGCCCCAGAAAAGCCACCCGCAGCGGACGCTCCAGCCCGCGACAGGCCGACATCACCTCCCGCCAGATCGAGCGGATCGCCGTCGCCGGCAAGGGGCCGGGATTGCCATCCTGCAGCTTCTTGATGACCATTGCCTCCCGCTCCGGCCGGTAGACCGGCGCGTCATTGGCGCCCTTCTTCAGCTCACCGATCGCCTGGGCCATCTTCGCCCGCTGGTTCACCAGTTCCAACAACTGACGGTCCAGTTCATCGATCCGCTGTCGCCAGACACCAATGTCATCCTTGTTCATCTTCAGTCTCTTCCTGTCATTCAAACCCGGAGGCAGGCTCCTGCCCCGGCACTGTTCTGCGGCACTGCAGGCGTCCGCATCGACGCGGTTCGACCCCCGCCCCCGGCCTCCTCGGCCAGCTCCCGGCACGCCGGACCCTGCCATGTCGGGAGCCCACGAATCGATCCATCACCAGCCGCTTGTCCGTGATGCAAACAAGCCACGTCGTTCTGGAATTTCGCGCCAAATTTGCCTCAATTGGCAACCGAAATGTAACGACCGTGCAGTCCCGTGCGTTTCTTCATACCTTTTTCCGCCAGAGAAGCCGACAATGAAACAGTACCTTCTCCGACTGTCATGAAAAAGACCCTGCTCATCGCTGCCCTTGCCAGTGGGTTCACCCTCAGTCAGACCGTCCAGGCCCAGGATGTCGCGCAGGCTGCTTCGCGCACTGCCGAGCCGCCTCGGGCCGAAGTCGCCGCTGACGCCGGCAACTACCACCTGGCCCAGGTGATCAACACCGAGCCTGCCCTGCCTGCTGCCGAACCGCAAGGCTCCACCACCAAGACCGGCATGCCCTCCGTGCCCTACGGGCTGATCGGCCTGTTCGTCATGATCTGCGTTCTGATCAAGCGCCGCAACGACCCGAACTGAAACCCGACGCCATACCGCACATTTTTCCATTCGGCACCTGAGCAGCCTCCACAGCCTCAGCAGCGACAGGACGGCGCCCAGCAAGCCCGGCTCACTGGTAACCCCCATGCCCAGGACATCCTTTTTTCCGGTGTCCTGGGCATTTTCTTTGCCCGGCAGGCTGCAGCCTCAAGCCGAAGCGCCGTCCTCGGGTTCCGTACCCTGCGCGCTATCGCCGCCCTCCGGGGCATCGGATGCAGCCGCCTCCTCGCGCGCGCCATCGGCCGACACACCTTCATCCTCGTCCGGCATCTCGCCCTCGGCAGCCAGCATCTCCGGCGAATCGCTGCTGACAATGCGCTGCACGCGGGACAGCGTGTCACCATCCTCGACACCGATCAGCGTCACCCCCTGGGTGGCCCGGCCCATCTCGCGGATCTCGTCGACCCGCGTGCGCACCAGCACCCCACCAGTGGTGATCAGCATGATCTCGTCGCTGGCCTCCACCAGAACGGCCGCCACCATCTTGCCGTTGCGCTCGGAAGCCTGGATGGCGATCATGCCCTTGGTGCCCCGGCCATGACGGGTGTACTCGGCCACCGGCGTGCGCTTGCCATAGCCGTTCTCGGTCGCCGTCAGCACCGAATGCTCCTCGTCGGCCGCCACCAGCATCGCAATCACCCGCTGGCCTTCGTCCAGCGCCATGCCGCGCACGCCACGGGCCGTCCGGCCCATCGGCCGCACATCGGTCTCGGCAAAGCGCACCGCCTTACCCGCATCCGAGAACAGCATCACATCATGCTGACCATCGGTGACGGCCGCACCGATCAAATAGTCACCCTCGTCCAGATCGACAGCGATGATGCCGGCCTTGCGCGGATTCGAGAAGTCGGTCAGCGCCGTCTTCTTGACCGTGCCCTGGCTAGTGGCCATGAACACATAGTGCTCGTCATCGAAGGTCTTGATCGGAAGCACCACCGTGATCTTCTCGCCGTCGACCAGCGGGAACATGTTGACGATCGGCCGGCCGCGTGAGGTGCGCGAACCCTGCGGCACCTCCCAGACCTTCAGCCAGTAGACCCGGCCACGATCCGAGAAGCACAGAATCATGTCGTGCGTGTTGGCGATGAAGAGCTGGTCGACCCAGTCATCTTCCTTGGTGCTGGCCGCCTGCTTGCCCCGGCCACCACGGCGCTGCGCCCGGTATTCGGACAGCGGCTGACTCTTGATGTAGCCGGAGTTGGACAGCGTCACCACCATGTCCTGCGGGGTGATCAGGTCCTCGACATCGATTTCCGCGGCATTCAGCTCGATCTGCGAACGACGCGCATCCTTCTCGGCTCCGCCGAACTCCTGCACCACCGCATGCAGCTCGTCACGGATGATAGCCGTGATCCGCGCCGGCTTGGCCAGGATGTCGAGCAGGTCCAGGATCTTCTCCACCACCTCGCGGTACTCGCTGACGATCTTTTCCTGCTCGAGCCCGGTCAGGCGTTGCAGACGCATCTGCAGGATCTCGCTGGCCTGCACCTCGGAGAGCTGATAGCTGCCATCGGGCTGCAGACCGGCCCCCGCTTCCACGGACTCGGGACGCAGCGCCGCGGCATCGCCGGCCGCCCGCGCCACCATCTCGGCCGCGATACCGGCCGCCCAGGTACGTGCCAGCAGACGCTCCTTAGCCACCGGCGGCGTCGGCGAAGTCTTGATCAGCTCGATCATCTCGTCGACGTTGACCACCGCCACCGCCAGACCTTCCAGCAGATGACCACGATCGCGCGCCTTGCGCAGCTCGAACACCGTGCGCCGGGTGACGACTTCGCGCCGGTGCGTCAGGAAGGCTTCCAGCACCTGCTTCAGATTCAGCAGCCGGGGCTGGCCATCGACCAGCGCCACCATGTTGATGCCGAAGCTGTCCTGCAGCTGAGTCAGCTTGAACAGGTTGTTCAGCACCACCTCGGCATTCTCGCCCCGCTTCAGTTCGATCACGACCCGCATGCCCTGCTTGTCGGACTCGTCGCGGATGTCGGAAATGCCCTCGACCTTCTTCTCGTTGACCAGCTCGGCGATCTTCTGCTGCAGCACCGCCTTGTTGACCTGATAGGGAATCTCGTCGACGATGATCGCCTGCCGGTTGCCCGCCTTGTCCAGACCCTCGAAATGGGTCCTGGCCCGCATCACCACCCGGCCACGCCCGGTGCGATAGCCCTCGCGCACCCCGGCAACGCCATAGATCAGCCCCCCGGTCGGAAAGTCCGGCGCCGGAATCTTCTCGATCAGCTCGTCGATGCCGGCATCCGGATTGTCGAGCAGCAGCAGGCAGCCCTCGACCACCTCGGCCAGATTGTGCGGCGGGATGTTGGTGGCCATCGCCACCGCGATGCCGGTACTGCCATTGACCAGCAGATTCGGAATCCGCGCCGGCAGCACCTGCGGCTCGGAGGTCGAACCGTCGTAGTTCGGTCCGAAATCCACCGTCTCCTTCTCGATGTCGGCCACCATCTCGTGGGCGATCTTCTGCAGACGCACCTCGGTGTAACGCATCGCCGCCGGGCTGTCGCCGTCGACCGAGCCGAAATTGCCCTGCCCATCGACCAGCATGTAGCGCAGCGAGAAGTCCTGCGCCATCCGCACCACGGTGTCGTAGATCGCTCTGTCGCCGTGCGGGTGATATTTACCCATCACATCACCGACCACGCGGGCCGATTTCAGATAGGGGCGGTTCCACGCATTGTTCAGCTCATGCATGGCGTAGAGCACCCGCCGATGCACCGGCTTCAGGCCATCCCTGACATCCGGCAACGCCCGCCCCACGATCACGCTCATCGCGTAATCGAGGAAAGAGCGCTTCATTTCCTGTTCAAGGCTGATCGGTACCGTTTCTTTGGCGAATTGATCCATGAAATCCGAGTGGTGTGCGGGCCGCCACCGAGAACGGCAGCCCTGCAAAAAGAACGGCCTGGGTCAGCAGCTGCCCAGGCTGTGCAGAGGAAAAAGAGGCAGATCGGACAGAAACAACCGGCCTCCCAGGCCAGACCTCGCGGCCATCGGGAGCCCCCTGTTCACTGTTCGGCCGTGAAAGCTCCGGCCATGAGCAGCAGCCGCGCAAGCCTTGCCCAAAAGCTAAACATTTGAATTTTAAACTATCCGCCTCCCCTTCTCCCCCGTTGCACCACCAGTTGTCGTCACCCCACACATCAGCAGCGTGCGATCGGCACCACGGGCCCGAGACCCGCGCGGGCATGAAGCGTACCGAGCGGCCATTTCCGTCGCCACGGCCCGTCGATGTGTTGCGCATCAGCCACAAATCGCCCTGCAGCCGTCGCAGATGCACCCAAAGCCGGGTCGGCTGCACAGTCCCCTATGGCACAATGAGATCAGGCGAATTCGTATTGGATCAGCTTGACGGCCCAGGCCAGAAGCTGCGTTTACGTAAGCTCACTGCATTTTGCACAGGGA
>JBHADS010000042.1:0-3006 GCA_041855185.1 Lautropia sp.
CCCGGGTCGGCATGGCGCAGGCTGTTGCGCTCGGTTTCGGGCATCGCCTGGTAGCGCTCCCATTCCCGGGCGCGCTGGCCGGGCGGATGGCGGCGGGTATCGCGGAAGTTGGCGCGGGCCATCCGGCGTTCGGCGGGCGACATGTTGGCCCATTCGACCACGCGCCGGCTGGCGCGTTGCTGCTGCTCGGGCGAGAGCTGCGGAAAGCGCGCCGCGAAGGTGAGCCAGGCATGTTTCTCGGCCACGCTCCAGGTGTTCCACTCCGGGGCGAAGGGCGCCAGGATGCTCTGCTGGGCCTCGCCCAGTTCGCGCCATTCGGGGTCGGGCAGCGACACCATCCAGGTGGGCTCGGCCTGAGGGGCGCCGGCGGCGAACAGGGTCAGGCTCGTCAGAAGAAGGAGGCGGGCAACGACGGACGGCATGGCGGCTCAGTGTTCGGGGCGTTGAGCGGCGTTCAGACCGACGCGCTGCAGATGGGTGGCGAAGCCCCGATCGGTATAGGCGGTCAGGGGCGAGTCGGCCGTCAGCATTTCGGTATAGGCATCGGCCTGGGCGGTGACGCTCTGCTCATGGCCATAGCGGTTGCCGAGCAGCACGCCGAGCAGCAGCACGATGGCCGGCAGCGCCGCGGCCGTGAGCTTGATCCACAGTGGGGTGGGGGGCAGCGAGGGATTGCTGCGGCGCAGACCCGCGCTCAGGGCCGACCAGCGCCGGGGCCGACGGGCCGCGGCGGTGTCGAGGCGCGCCAGCGCGCGCTGGCGGGCGGCGCTCAGCCGTGCCTGCACGTCGGGGGGCAGCTCGTCGGCGGCCTGGTCCAATAGCCGACAGATGCGGGTGGCTATCCGATCTTGATTCATAGGGTGATGCCTTGGGCGCGCAATGCCTGTGCCAGGGTGCGGACGGCACGGGAACAGTGGGTCTTGACACTGCCTTCGGAGCAGCCCATGACGGCTGCGGTCTCCGCGACATCCATTTCCTCCCAGTAACGCATGGTGAAAGCCTCGCGTTGACGGAGCGGCAGGCGGGCGACCTCGGCCTCGATGATGCGCAGGATCTGCTGGCTGGCCACGAGCTGGGCGGTGTCGCCGGCCTGTTGCCCGGGCGCCTGCGAGAGCAGATGTTCGAGGGGGTCGTGGTCCTCGTCGCTGTCCTGGCCATTGTTCCCGGTCAGCGAGGAAAACAGCGACACCCAGGTGTTGCGCACCTTCTGGCGGCGGAAGTGGTCGTGGATGATGTTCTGCAGAATGCGCTGGAACAGCGGCGGCAGCTCGGCGGCGGGGCGGTCGCCGTATTTTTCGACGAGCCGGATCATTGCATCCTGAACGATGTCCAGTGCCGCATCCTCGTCGCGCACGGCGTAGAGTGCCTGCTTGAAGGCCCTGCGCTCGATCGAGGCGAGAAATTCGGAGACTTCGGAGTGTGTCGCCATAGGAGCAGAGATGAAGAGTGATGGTAGCATGGCGACTGCATCCGGCCCTGCGGGTCGTTTGCAACCGCACCCAGGCAGCTCACAAGGCGGCGGGCGGTGTTCGAGGGGCGTACCAGGTTGACTTGCCTTCCGGGCGGATGGCGGGACGGGTGCGTCGAAAACGGTCGGCCGGCCGTTGTCAGGTCTGTCTCGGTGCAGAGGTATGTGCTGTGCTGGGGCCGGCGGACGGATCGGTCAACTTGCACAGAGGAAGAACAATGGAATTGACCGGCGCGGAAATCGTGGTCCGCTGTCTGGAGGAAGAGGGCGTCAAGCACGTCTTCGGCTATCCCGGCGGGGCACTTTTGTATATCTACGACGCCCTTTATGGCACCCGCAAGCTGCAGCATGTGCTGGTGCGACACGAACAGGCAGCCGTGCACGCGGCCGATGCCTACTCCCGCAGCACCGAGGAAGTCGGTGTGGCCCTGGTGACTTCGGGCCCGGGCCTGACCAATGCCGTCACCGGCATTGCCACCGCCTACATGGATTCGATCCCGATGGTGATCATCAGTGGTCAGGTGCCTTCGCACATGATCGGTGAGGATGCCTTCCAGGAGTGCGACGCGGTCGGCATCACCCGGCCCTGCGTCAAGCACAACTTCCTGGTCAAGGATGTCCGCGAGCTGGCATCCACCATCAAGAAGGCGTTCCACATCGCCAAGACCGGTCGTCCCGGCCCTGTGCTGATCGACATTCCGAAGGACATCAGCCGCGACAAATGCGGTTTCGAGTATCCGAAGACCGTGTCGATGCGCTCCTACAATCCGGTCGTCAAGGGCCACCAGGGGCAGATCAAGAAAGCGCTGCACCTGATCCTGTCGGCCGAGCGCCCGATGATCTATGTGGGCGGCGGTGTGGTGCTGGGCAATGCCTCGCCCGAACTGAACACCCTGGTCGATCGTCTGGGCTTCCCCTGCACGACCACGCTGATGGGGCTGGGCGCCTACCGCTCCTCCGACCCCAAATGGGTGGGGATGCCCGGGATGCACGGCACCTTCGAGGCCAACATGGCGATGCAGCACTGCGATGTGCTGATTGCCATCGGTGCGCGCTTCGATGACCGCGTGATCGCCAATCCCAAGCACTTCGCGCAGAACGCCCGCAAGATCATCCACATCGACATCGATCCCTCGTCGATCTCCAAGCGGGTCAAGGTCGATGTGCCGATCGTCGGGGATGTCGGCGAATGCATCTCGGCCCTGGTCGATCTGCTGGAAGCGGCCTTCAGCGCCGGGGAAAGCACCAACACCAAGGCGCTGCAGGCGTGGTGGGCGCAGATCAACGAGTGGCGCAAGCGCGACTGTCTGGCCTACGACCGCAACAGCGACAAGATCAAGCCGCAGTTCGTGGTCGAGAAACTCTGGCAGGTCACGCACGGCGATGCCTTCATCGCGTCCGACGTGGGCCAGCACCAGATGTTCGCCGCCCAGTTCTACCGCTTCGACAAGCCGCGCCGCTGGCTCAATTCCGGCGGTCTGGGCACGATGGGCGTGGGCCTGCCCTATGCGATGGGCGCGCTGATGGCGCATCCGGGC
>JBHADS010000043.1:0-2992 GCA_041855185.1 Lautropia sp.
CGAGGGCTTTTTCGTATGAATGCTTTAGGTTGGCTGATCCTGGGTTTGCTGGTGGGTTGGGCGATTGAATTCGCCATCGACTTTTTCTACTGGCGCAAGAAAGCACGTCTCGAAGCCGAGGCGCTGGTGCAGCAGGAAGCCTTGCTGCTGGCACAGCAAACCGAGTTTGGTCACAAACAATCGGCACTGAAGCTGCGCGAGAAAGAAGCGGCCGATCTGCAGTCCTCGCTGGCGACGCGCGATGCCGAACTGCTGCAGGCCGCGCGGCGCATCGAAGAGCGCTCCGACGATCTCACCCGCCTGGAGCAGCATACCGAGAAACGCCGCGCCGATCTCGACCGGATGAGCATGTCGCTCAATGAACGCGAGAAGGACATCGCTTCCCGCTCGGATCAGCTCAAGAGCAAGGAGGCCGATTACGGTGGTCGCCTTGATGCGCTGGAGGCCACCGAGCAGGAGCTGGCTCGCCGCGTGGCCGTGGTGGCCAATCGTGAAGAGGCCATGCAGAGCTGGGAAGGCCGCATCCTCAGCCGCGAACACGACGTGGCCGACCGGGAAGCCTCGGTCAACTATCACGCCAGCCGGATTGCGGCCGATGCCGCGGGCTTCGACGCCACCAAGCATCTGCTGAAGCAGCTCTATCGCACCCCGGAGGGCAAGGACAACCTGCAGGCGCTGGTCGGCATCGATCCGAAGGTGGCCGAACTGCTGCACAGCGCCGGCATCCGCAGCTTCGAGCGCCTGGCCGAAACCTCCCTGGGCGAGTTGACCCGGATTCTGGAAGGGGCCGGTCCGCGCTTCGCGTTGGCCAATCCGCTGAGCTGGGCCGAACAGGCGGGGCACTGGCTGAACGAGGATTATGTGGCGTTGGATCGCCTGCAGTGCGAGCTGCTGGGCATCCAGCGTGAGCCGCTGCGCGAGCAGTTGTTTGCCGAGATGACTCGTCCACGTCCGCAGCCCGCCGAGGCCGCGCGCGCCGCCGGGGCCGCTGCGGCGGCAGGGGCTGCCGGGCAGGCTTCTGCAGGGACGGATGCCCCGATCGCCAGTGCTGCTGATGCCGCTGCGATCGCTACCGCGGCGCAGACCGAACTGCAGTCGGTGGCTGAGGCGTCCGCCACGGCCCAGCAGGCCGAGGCCGACGGGGCAACGGGCGATGATGCGTCGGTGGGCGGGGTAGAGGCGTCCGCGTCGGGAGCCGAGCGGGCGGGCGAGCCGGCCGTCGGTAGGGCCCTGTCGGACGCAGGCGCCACGGTTGCCGTCGTCGAAGACGCGCCGACCTCCGGCAGCATGGGATCGACGGCACTCCCGGAGCACGCTGCAAGCTCAGAAGCTGATGCCGACACAGCCGCTCCCGGGCAGGATGCGGAGCCGCATGCCGGTAGCGGACAGGCGCCGGTCGAGGACTGCAATGCCGATGAGAGGTTTGCGTCGGTTGCCGAGCAGGCGCTTGATGGCGCGGGCGCGGTCGAGAACACTTCGGCTGCCGAGCATGGAACGGCGGAGCCCAGCGGGCGTGCGCAGACAGCCGGCTTCGTGCCGGTCGAGGAAGTCGGCGCCGACGAGCTGCGTGGCTGGTCCTCCTCCCGCGAATCTGCGGTCGAGGATGCCCGGATCGTCGCGGCGGATGCTTCTTCTCGCACGGTGTCGGATGAGGGGGCATCGCGCGGTGGATCGGCTGCCGGCTTTGCCGCGGACACGACGGCGCGCTGATGCCGCGCTGAAGGAAGGTTCCGATGTCCGGCGTTTCTCCCAAATCGCGTTCGCCCCTGCACAGCATCGAGTCGGTGCGCCGCTTCACCTCGTTGAAGGTCGGTGTGCTGCTGGTGCTGGTACTGCTGTTGACCCTGTTCGGTGTCGAGCGGGAGGCCGACGAGGCACCGCCGGCGCAGATGGCCGAGCAGCAGGCGCAGACCTTCCCGCTGGCCGGCGAGCAGGGCCAGGAGAGTCTGGTGGAGGCCGAGGCAGCGCTGCCACCGGCGACGGGAGACGCCATGATCGAGCTGCCGGGGCCGCCCGCTTTCTCGATTCTCAGCGACGAGACCCAGGGGATACGCCTGAAAGGTGAGGTGCCCGACAAGCAGGCGCGAGATCAATGGATGAATGCGGTGCGCCTGGGGGCGCAGGGCATCAATGTGGACGGGACGCTGAAGCTGGGGCGGATCGACAGCGCGGCTGCGGCCGACTGGGCCGGGCGCCTGACGGCCCTGGTCGCGCTGGTACGTGAGCGCTCGGTGGCCGAGATGCGTGTGCGCGGTGATGCCGTGGAGCTGTTCGGGCAGGTCGCCAATGTCGCTCAGTCGGACGAAACCCTGACGCTCTTCCGCAATCAAGTCCCCAACGGCTATCGGGTGCTGGCTCGCTTCAATGTGCAGGGCAGCCAGCCGCGTGCCAATCTGGCTGTGGTCGGCGAGAGCCGCGATCGCCCCCTGGCCAGTGCTGCCGACGTGGTTGCGACTTCGCCCGCGCCCGAGCGGACCCCCAAGAAGACGGCGCGTGAGCAGCGTCCCGAAACCCGGCAGCGGCCCAAGAACTGTCCGAAATCGGTACGCACGCTGGCCGGCCCGGTCTACTTTCAGACCAACGCCGCAGCGCTCAGCGCTGCCGACCGAAAGCGCTTGCGTCAGCTGGGTGCCTGCCTGAATCCCTACGCCCGCCTGCGGGTGGTGGGGCACAGCGATCCTCGTCACAGCGCGGCCTACAACAAGAGCCTGTCCGAGCGGCGCGCCCGTGCGGTTGCATCCGGCATCATCGACGGCGGCTTCCCCGCTTCCCGGATCACGGTGCAGGGGGCAGGCCAGACCAAGAACGCCAGCCGCAACGAGCAGAGCCTCAAGCGCAGTCGCCGGGTCGATATCCGGATTCAGTGAGGGCTCCCCGGGCGGCGATGACAGCTGACAGTGGGCGCCATTGGCGCCCACCAGGCTCAGCCCACAGCCCACAGCCCCAGTCCCCAGTCCCCAGTCCCCAGTCCCCAGTCCCCAGTCCCCAGTCC
>JBHADS010000044.1:0-5229 GCA_041855185.1 Lautropia sp.
GACGGCAACACGCCGATCATCATGATCGGTGCCGGCACCGGCGTGGCTCCTTTCCGCGCCTTCATGCAGCAGCGCGAGAACAATGGCGACACCGGCCCGAACTGGCTGATCTTCGGCTACCAGCGCTTCACCGATGATTTTCTCTATCACCTGGAATGGCTGCGGCTGCGCAAGGAAGGGCTGCTGACCCGCGCCGATCTGGCCTGGTCGCGCCAGGGTCCGAAGAAGGTCTATGTGCAGGACAAGATCCTGGCCGCCGGTGCGCTGTTCTGGAGCTGGCTGCAACAGGGGGCGCACATCTATGTCTGCGGCGATGCCACCCGCATGGCCCGCGATGTCGAGAAGGCGCTGCTGTCCGTCATCAGCGAGCACGGCGGCCTGAGCGCCGACGATGCGGACGACTATCTGAACGAGCTGCGCGAGAACAAGCGCTATCAGCGCGACGTGTACTGACGCCGCACCGGGGGCGCGTGCCCCCGCCCGGTGTGCGCACGGACGGCAGGCTTCGCTGCGCACACCATATACCCGCAACGCATGTGGGACGAACAAAGACTTCGTTTCCATTTTCACGGGCGGCTTCTACAGTCCGTCCTGCCATCACGAGAGGAACTCCCCATGTCTCGAGTCATCGACGAGCGTGCCAAACTGCCCGATGCGCCCCTGAGCGACAACGAGCGCCTGAAAGGCCAGAGCCACTATCTGAAGGGCTCGATCACCGACGACCTCGGTGACGGTCTGACCGGCGGCTTCACCGGCGACAACTTCCAGTTGATCCGCTTCCACGGCATGTACGAGCAGGACGACCGCGACATCCGCGCCGAGCGGACCGATCAGAAGCTCGAACCGCTGAAGAACGTGATGCTGCGCTGCCGGCTGCCCGGCGGCATCATCTCGCCGAAGCAGTGGGTCGGCATCGACAAGTTCGCGGGCGAACAGACGATGTACGGCAGCATCCGGCTCACCAACCGGCAGACCTTCCAGTTCCACGGCGTGCTGAAGGACAACATCAAGCCGATGCACCAGTGGCTGCATCAGCTCGGGCTGGACAGCATCGCCACCGCCGGCGACGTGAACCGCAACGTGCTGTGCACCAGCAACCCGGTCGAGTCCTCGCTGCACCGCGAAGCCTATGAATGGGCGAAGAAGATCTCCGAGCACCTGCTGCCCAAGAGCAAAGCCTACGCCGAGATCTGGCTCGACGGCGAGAAACTGCACTCGACCGAGACCACCGAGAAGAAGCCGGTGGTCGAGGGCGCCAGGAGCGATGACAGCACCGAACCCGTGCTGGGCAAGAATTACCTGCCCCGCAAGTTCAAGACCAGCGTCGTCATTCCCCCGCACAACGATGTCGATCTGCATGCCAACGATCTGAACTTCGTCGCCATCGGCGACGAGAAGGGTCTGGTCGGCTTCAACGTGCTGGTCGGCGGCGGCCTGTCGATGGAACACGGCAACACCAGAACCTATCCGAACACCGCGCGTGAATTCGGTTTCATCGGTCTGGACAAGGTGCTGGACTGCGCCGCGGCGATCGTCTCGGTGCAGCGCGACTGGGGCAACCGCAGCGACCGCAAGAACGCCAAGACCCGTTACACCCTGGAGCGCGTCGGCACCGAAGTGTTCATCGATGAAGTCGAGCGCCGGATGGAAGCCAGGTTCGAGCCGATCCGCCCCTACGAGTTCACCGAGCGCGGCGACCGCATCGGCTGGGTGGAAGGCGACGATGGCAAATGGCATCTGACGCTGTTCATCGAGAACGGTCGTATCCTGGATTTTCCGGGGCGCCCGCTGAAGACCGGGATGCTCGAGATTGCCAAGGTCCACCAGGGGGATTTCCGCCTCACCGCCAATCAGAACCTGATCGTGGCCAATGTGCCGGCGGACCAGAAGGACAGGATCGAGCAGATCGCCCGTGCGCATGGGCTGATCAGCGACAGCGTGACCCCGCAGCGCGAGAACTCGATGGCCTGTGTGTCGCTGCCGACCTGCCCGCTGGCGATGGCCGAGGCCGAGCGCTTCCTGCCCAGCTTCATCGATCGGGTGGACACGCTGATGGCCAAGCACGATCTGTCGGATGATCACGTGGTGCTGCGCATCACCGGCTGCCCCAACGGCTGCGGCCGCGCCATGCTCGGCGAGATCGGTCTGGTCGGCAAGGCCGTGGGCCGCTACAACCTGTACGTGGGCGGCAACCGTGCCGGCACCCGCATCCCGCGCCTGTTCAAAGAGAACATCGTCGAATCCGAGATTCTCGACATCATGGACGGCTGGCTCGGCGACTGGGTGCGTGAGCGCCAGGACGGCGAAGGCTTCGGCGACTTCTCGATCCGTACCGGCATCGTCAAGCCGGTGCTGGACGCCCCGCGGGACTTCTGGGCGGCCTGAGCCCCGGGGCCGGCGCAGCACGCCCCGGCCCCGCCCTCCTCTGATGATCCGGAGCACCCCATGAAGCACTATCCGATCTTTGCCGATCTGCACCAGCGCCCGGTGCTGCTCGTCGGCGCCGGCGAAGTGGCCGAACGCAAGGCCGAAAGCCTGCTGGCGGCCGGCGCCCGCCTGCGTGTGGTGGCGCTCGCGCTGTCGCCCGCCTTCGAGGTATGGCGCGCCGAGGGCCGGATCGAATGGCTGGCACCGCGCTTCGAGCCGGGCCAGCTCGACGGGGTGTTCCTGGTGGTGTCGGCCACCGGGCAGGCCGATGTCGATGCCGAAGTCTTTTCGGCAGCCGAGGCAGCCGCCAAACTCTGCAACACCGTCGATCAGCAGGAGATGTGCTCCTACATCGTGCCCGCCGTCGTCGATCGCAGTCCGATGCAGATCGCCATTTCCAGCGCCGGCACCTCACCGGTGCTGGCCCGCTACTGGCGCCAGAAGATCGAAGCGCTGATCCCGCAGCACACCGGCCTGATGGCCGGGATCGCCGGGCGCTGGCGTCCCCGGGTGCAGCAGGCGCTCGACTCGATGCGCAGCCGCCGACGCTTCTGGGAGAAGCTCTTCGACAGCCGCTTCGATCGCCTGGTTGCCCAGGGCCGGCTGGACGAGGCCGAGCAGGAGCTGGCCCGGCAGCTGGACGGCCAGGAAAGCGCACGCGGCGAGATCCTCGTCGTCGGCGCGGGGCCGGGCGATGTGGGCCTGCTCACCCTGGATGCGCTGCGCGCGCTGCAGGCCGCCGACGTGGTGTTCTTCGACGCCCGGGTGTCGGCGCCGATCCGCGCCCAGATCCGCAAGGATGCCCACCGGGTCGCGCTCGATGCGGACGCCGGTGCCCGCTGGCAGACCCAGGTCTGCGAACAGGTGCTGCAGCAGGCCCGGCAGGGCCAGCGGGTGGTGCTGCTCAAGGGCGGCAGCGACCCCTTCCTGCTGGAGCGCAGCGCCCCCCTGCAACGTCTGGCCGCCGAGGCCGGCGTGGATTTTCAGGTGGTGCCCGGGGTGTTCCCCGATCCGGCCCGCGCCGCCGCCGACCATCCCGCAGCCGACGCCGGCGCCGTGGGTCGGACAGCGCCCCTGCCCTCTTCCTCTTCCGCGCCCTCTCCCAGCCCCTGCCCCCGCGCCCCCTCCCCCGCGGCAGACCCGGCCCTGCACTGAGCCGGCCGGCTTCACGGCCCAAGCGCGACACCCAGCCTGAGCGTGTCGCACCGCTGATCACGTCCTCTGCATCCCCGAAAGCCCGGGATGAGCAGCCGTCGCACGCCGCGGGCGCCGTTCACGGGCGCAGACAAGCCTGAGCGCACCCAACGCCGCTCGACAGCCCCTCTCGAAGCAGGGCACAGGCGTGCGCCCCACCTGCGCGAGCACCACAGGCATGGCTTCCGATGGAGGCTTCCGTCACCGATCCAGGCATGCGCCTTGCCCCCGGCACTGACGATATGTCTGATCGATGATGACTTTCCTCCCGATTTGGCGCGAGGTTGCGCGAGTACGCCCAAGAAAGGGCCGAATTGCGCGAAAATACGCCACCACTGAACAATAGAAACAAACCGAAAAGCTATTTCGACAAGCGAACAAGAGGTTACATAACTCTATAATCTCGACCGCTTTTCACGGCAACCAAGCCTTTGCTTACATGAACCTCGATCCTCAATCCATTCCTGACCAGGCGGTTCTGGAAACCGACGTGCTGATCATCGGCGCCGGACCCGCCGGCCTCTTTCTGGCCCAGGAAATGCTGGACACCCAGCACGACATCATCCTGCTCGAAGGTGGCTCCGTCGAAGAAGACAGCGCCACGCAGGATCTGAACGAAGGCGTGCAGGAAGACACCGCCGACGCTTATCCGAACATCCGCTGGGCGCACGATCGCCGTTTCGGCGGCACCGCCGTCCAATGGGACGTGAAGATCAACAATCGCCAGAACGCGCACCTGGCGACCTTCGATCCGATCGACTTCAAGAAACGCCCCTGGCTGCCTCACAGCGGCTGGCCGATCGACTACGACACGCTGCATCCGTACTACATGCGGGCGCTGAACAAGTGGGAGACCGGGGTCGAATCGCTGGATCTGGAACCCTGGATCAGCGACGAGCGCAAACCGCTGAAGTTCAAGAACGACGAGCTGGAAACCAAGCTGTACATGACCGGCTCGAAGAACCTGCTGATCGATGGCATCGGCAGCCGGCTGCGTGACGCGAAGAACGTCCGCGTGATCATGAAGTCCAACGCGATCGAGCTGCTGACCAACGAGAGCGCCAGCCAGGTCGATACCGTGCAGGTCGCCTGCCTCGACGGCCGCCGCTTCAAGATCAAGGCCCGCTTCGTGGTGCTGACCCAGGGCGCCTTCCAGGTACCCCGCCTGCTGCTGGCCTCCGACAAGGTGGCGAAGAAGGGTCTGGGCAACGACAACGGTCTGGTCGGTCGCTATCTGATGGACCGTCAGATCGTCAAGACCGGCACGCTGTTCCCCTCCGGCCCGGTCTCTGCCTACGGTTTCTACGACCTGCAGCATCGCGGCCTGTCGCATGTGCTCGGCAAGCTGGCCATCCCGGCCGAACGCCTCGATGCCGACCACATCACCAACACCACGGTGGTGCTGAACGCGCAGCCCGGCATGTCGAAAGTGCGGGTGCTGCAGCGGCTCTACGGTCGGGGCACCACCTTCCGCTCGAAGGGCTACCTGTCGTCGCGGGTGCTGATCCGTGCGCTGCGCGAGAAGCGCCTGCCGGAGAACCTGTTCCGTCACCTCTGCAATGTGGCCGCCGAGCTGGACGATATCGTCTACATCAAGATCGCCCGCGC
>JBHADS010000045.1:0-5704 GCA_041855185.1 Lautropia sp.
AACTCGAACAGGCCGCGCAGCGTCATCAGCCGGCGCGACTGGTCGTTGATCAGCTGCGCATATTCCTTGTAGGTCTGGTAGCTGTTGGCACGGGTGGCGTGCTGCAGACGGGCTACCGAGTCCGGCGTCCACAGATGCTGCTCGCCACGCACCCGGTAGGCGTATTCGCCACCAGCCGCCAGCGCATCGCTGAGCACCGCATCCTTGCCATAGGCCACCTGGTGCATCCGCAGGGCTTCCTCG
This sequence comes from Lautropia sp., assembly GCA_041855185.1. GTDB lineage: Bacteria > Pseudomonadota > Gammaproteobacteria > Burkholderiales > Burkholderiaceae_E > Lautropia. Next base: position 244 of record JBHADS010000045.1, read on the forward strand.
CCCACCTCGAAGATGCCCAGACCTTCGATGTTGCTGGCCGTTCCGGTGAAATAGCGGTCGACCAGCTCGCGTGCCAGGCCGACGGCCTCGAACACCTGGGCGCCGGTATAGGACATGTAGGTCGAGATGCCCATCTTGGACATCACTTTCTGCAGCCCCTTGCCGATGGCCTTGATGTAGTTGGCGACCGCCTTGTCTGCCGACAGATCATTTGGTAGCTCACGATGCATGTGCACGATGGTTTCCATCGCAAGATACGGGTGGATCGCTTCGGCACCATAGCCGGCCAGCACCGCGAAATGATGGACTTCGCGCGCCGAACCGGTCTCGACCACCAGGCCGGTGTTGGTCCGCAGCCCCTTGTTGATCAGGTGCTGGTGGATGGCCGACAGGGCCAGCAGCGCCGGGATCGCGACATGATCGCGGTCCATCGTGCGATCGGTGATGATCAGGATGTTGTAGCCGGCGCGCACGGCGTCGACGGCGTTGGCGCACAGGGCCGCAAGGCGTGCCTCGATGCCGTCGCGGCCCCAGGCCACCGGGTAGCAGCAGTGCAGCTCGATGCTCTTGAACTTGCCGTGGGTGTAGCGCTCGATCTGACGGATGCGCGCCATGTCGTTCGGGCGCAGGATCGGCTGATCCACTTCGAGCCGCAGCGGCGGATTGACGTTGTTGATGTCCAGCAGATTGGGTTTCGGCCCGATGAAGGAGACCAGCGACATCACCATCTGCTCGCGGATCGGATCGATCGGCGGGTTCGTCACCTGCGCAAAGCGCTGCTTGAAGTAGTGATAGAAGGGCTTGTTCTGGTCGGACAGCACCGGGATCGGCGTATCGGTTCCCATCGAACCGATGGCTTCCTCACCGTTCCTGGCCATCGGCGCCATCAGGAACTTCACATCCTCCTGCGTGTAGCCGAAAGCCTGCTGGCGATCGAGCAGGCTGTCCACCGGCGCCGGCACCTCGTCCGCATCCGGCCCCTCGACCTCGTTGAGCTTGAGACGGATCGCGTCGATCCACTGACGATAGGGTTTGCTGGCGGCCAGCTGCGCCTTGATCTCGCTGTCGTCGATGATGCGGCCCTGCTCCAGATCGATCAGGAACATCTTGCCGGGTTGCAGCCGCCATTTCTTGACGACGCGCGACTCGGCGATCTCGGGCAGCACCCCCGATTCGGAGGCCATCACCACCAGATCGTCCTCGGTGACGAGATAGCGGGCCGGACGCAGACCGTTGCGGTCCAGCGTGGCGCCGATCTGCCGGCCGTCGGTGAAGGCGATCGCCGCCGGGCCGTCCCACGGCTCCATCATCGCGGCGTGGTATTCATAGAAGGCGCGCCGCGCCGGGTCCATGCCCGCATGCTGTTCCCAGGCTTCGGGAATCATCATCATCACCGCATGGGCCATCGAATAGCCGGACATCGTCAGCAGTTCGAGCACGTTGTCGAAACAGGCGGTGTCGGACTGGCCGGGGAAGATCAACGGATAGAGCTTCTGCAGCTCCGGCCCCAGCACCGGCGAGGCCATCGTGCCCTCACGGGCGCGAATCCAGTTGTAGTTGCCGTTGACGGTGTTGATCTCGCCGTTGTGCGCCACCATCCGGAAGGGATGCGCCAGCTCCCAGGCCGGGAAGGTATTGGTCGAGAAGCGCTGGTGCACCAGCGCCAGCGCCGACTTGCAGCGCGGATCGGACAGATCCTTGAAGTAGACGCCGACCTGATCGGCCAGCAGCAGCCCCTTGTAGACGATGGTGCGGGTCGACATCGACGGCACGAAATACTCGGTGCCGTGCTTCAGCCCCAGATTGCGGATGCGGTGGGCCGCCAGCTTGCGCACCAGATACAGCTTGCGCTCCAGCGCATCCTGCACCATCACGTCCTGCCCGCGACCGACGAAGAGCTGACGGATCACCGGCTCGGAGGAACGCACCAGCGGCGACATCGGCATCTCGGCATCGACCGGCACATCGCGCCAGCCGATCACCATCAGCCCTTCGGCCCGCACCGTGCGCTCCAGCTCCTGTTCACAGGCGCTGCGCGAGGCGTGCTCCTTGGGCAGAAAGATCATGCCCACCCCATACTCGCCGGCCGGCGGCAGCGTGACACCCTGTGCCGCCATGTCCTCACGGAACAGCTCGTCGGGAATCTGCAGCAGCATCCCGGCCCCGTCGCCGAACAGCGTGTCGGCGCCGGTCGCGCCGCGGTGGTCCAGATTCAGCAGAATCCGCAGACCGTTCTGCACGATGTCGTGACTCTTGCGGCCCTTGATATGGGCCACGAAACCAACGCCGCAGGCATCATGTTCGTTGGCGGGGTTGTACATCCCCTGAGGGGCGGGTATGGGCATGTTCTTTCTCCTGCTGCGCCTGCGCGCGTAGCGCAAAGCACAAAACTTGTGTCGATCACCGCAATGATGACCCCAAGAATACGAAGGAGATTGGGTGAAATCAACGAGAACAATGGGGTCAGGTTCAGTTTCTTAATGTCATAAATCCATTGATAATCAAAAGGTGACACAACAATGCCAAGTGCAGAAGCCAATCTACAGCCATAACAGGGGCATCGAGACAAGCAACACACAGCAACATTACCCGCGACACGCGACGGGCGCCCTTCCCGGGCGCGTGTCTTGTGCGGCGCCACAGAAAACACCCGGATCAGGGTTTCGTGCACCGAAAAAGGGCACAGGCGGTTAAAGATGCCTTGAGGCGGCGCACGCGCAGGGCAGCGGACGAGTCTCTAGAGTGTGTTCGAGACGAAGGCCAGAAACAGCGGCCCGACAACGGCGGTCGCAGCCCCCTGCGGCAGCCATGACGAACCCAAGGGAGACCCCATGAAAACCTATCGCATCGCAACCATTCCGGGAGACGGTATCGGCAAGGAGGTGATCCCTGCCGCCCGGCAGGCGCTGGAAGCCCTGGCCGCCACCCAGAGCGACTTCGGCTTCGTGTTCGAGGACTATGACTGGGGCGGCGACTACTACCGCCAGCATGGCGTGATGATGCCCGACGACGGTCTGGAAGCCCTGCGCGACAAGGATGCGATCCTGTTCGGCTCGGCCGGCGATCCGGACATCCCCGACCACATCACCCTGTGGGGGCTGCGCCTGAAAATCTGTCAGGGACTGGATCAGTACGCCAATATCCGGCCGACCCGCATCCTGCCCGGTATCGATGCCCCGCTGAAGCGCTGCCGCCCCGAGGATCTGAACTGGGTGATCGTGCGGGAGAACTCCGAAGGCGAGTATTCCGGTGTCGGAGGACGTGTGCACCAGGGGCACCCGATCGAGGCCGCCACCGACGTGTCCATCATGACGCGCGCCGGCGTCGAGCGCATCCTGCGTTTCGCCTTCCGGCTGGCGCAGTCGCGTCCTCGCAAACTGCTGACGGTCATCACCAAGAGCAATGCGCAGCGTCATGCCATGGTGATGTGGGACCAGATCGCCCAGGAAGTTTCCCGGGAGTTCCCCGATGTGCGCTGGGACAAGGAGCTGGTCGACGCTGCGACGGCCCGGATGGTCAATCGCCCCGCCTCGCTGGACACCATCGTCGCCACCAACCTGCACGCGGACATTCTGAGCGATCTGGCCGCTGCACTGGCCGGCAGTCTGGGTATTGCCCCCACTGGCAACCTCGATCCCGAACGTCGCTCCCCCTCGATGTTCGAACCCATCCACGGTTCGGCCTTCGACATCATGGGCAAGGGTCTCGCCAACCCGGTGGGGTCCTTCTGGTCGGCCGTGCTGATGCTGGAACACCTGGGCGAACACGCCGCTGCCGCCCGACTGATGCGCGCCGTCGAGCGCGTCACGGCTGATCCTTCCCTGCACACCGGCGACCTCGGCGGACAGGCCACCACCGCCCAAGTGACCGAGGCCGTCTGCCGCTTCATCACCGAAGCAGGCTGAGGCCGCCAAGCCCCCCGGCGCTCGCGGACGCGAGCGCGCTTCCGCTGTCCTCGACACACGGACGGGCCCGCACCCGCCAGTCGCCTGTCCGTGCTCACAAAACATGGTGCTGGCCCCCGGCGGCTACCGCTTCATGGATTATGTGCGTGCAGGTCTGCCCCTGATCCTGGTGGTGGGTCTGGTCTGCATCCCGCTGCTGCTGTTCTTCTTCCCGTTCTTTCCGTAAGTCGGGAGGCCACGGTGCGGCCCCGGCTGTGGCCGCACCATCGGGGCGATATCATGGGTCTGCATCCCCAAGAACAGACTATGGACCCGATCCAGATCACCCTCCTGCTGCTGCTCTTCGCCACGCTGATGTTCGCCTGGGAGAAGATCCCGCTGGCTGTCACTTCCGTCCTTGTCTGCCTGTGCGTGGCCTTCACCGGCGTGCTGGATGCACGGACGGCCTTCCACGGGTTCGTCGATCCCAACGTGATCCTGTTCGTCTCGATGTTCGTGGTGGGGGCGGCCCTGTTCGAGACCGGCATGGCCAACCGGATCGGCAGCCTCGTCACGCGCTTCGCCCGGACCGAGACCCGGTTGATCGTGGCGATCATGGCCATCGCCGCGCTGCTGTCGGGCGTGCTGTCGAACACGGGCACGGCGGCGATCCTGATCCCCGTGGTGCTCGGCATCGCCAGCCGCCCCGGTTTCTCGCGTGCGCGACTGCTGATGCCCCTGGCGTTCGCTACCGCCATCGGCGGCAATCTGACGCTGATCGGCTCGCCCGGCAACCTGATCGCCCAGAGCGCCCTGGCGCAGATCGGCCGCGAGTTCGCCTTCTTCGAGTACGCCAAGATCGGTCTGCCGATGCTCATCGTCGGCATCCTGTATTTCCGGCTGCTGGGACACCGCCTGCTGCCGGATCGTGACGAACACCCCGCTGATCTTCAGGGGCAGAGCGCCGGGGGTGAGGCCACGAGCCCCGCTGTCGCCCAGATCGACACCGCGCCCAGCGATCCCCCGCCCCAGCCGGAAAGCGTCCATCCTCATCCGCCCCCGCATCCACCGATCCGGCCCCATTCCCCACCCAAGCTCGTGGCCCAGCCCCCGGTCACGAGCCCGGCGTCCCTGGACGCCCGCGGCGGGGCCGACGAGGCCGCATCCAGCCCCGACGCGCATTCCGCCGCCGCGCTGTCGATCCTGGCCCCCGAACGAACCCCGAGACAGACCCCTCCGCCCTGGAAGCCCTTTGCCTCCCTGCTGATCCTGGTCGCCACCATCCTCGGCATGGTCTTCGAGCGGCAGATCGGTCTGCCCTTGCACCTGGTCGGCGCCGCCGGTGCTCTGGCGATGGTCCTGTGCCGCATCCTGACCGAGCAGCAGGCCTATGCCGCCATCGATTCACGCACGATCTTCATCTTCGGCGGCACGCTGTCCCTGGCCGCTGCACTGGAGCAGACCGGCGCGGGCGCGGTCATCGCCAATACCATCCTGGCCGGACTGGGCAGCCAGCCCTCGCCCGTCCTGCTGCTGGTGGTGATCTTCTCGATTGCCTGCACGCTGACCAACTTCAT
>JBHADS010000046.1:0-15823 GCA_041855185.1 Lautropia sp.
CATCGAACAGGACCGGATCGCCAACCCGATGCGCTGCTGGAACTGGTTTGCGCTGGACTCCAGCAAGGCGCTGTCCGAGATCTCGGTGATCCGCGCCGCCATCCAGCAGGTCTGCCACAAGTACCCGGTCAATCCGAACAATGTCGCCCTCGTCGGCCTCTCCGCCGGCGCCGGCATGGCCGGGCTGCTGGCCAGTCGCCACCCCAACGAGTTCGTGGCGGTGGCCATGCACGCCGGCGTCCCCCCCGGCACCGCCCTCAGCACCGGCTCGGCCTTAGCGGCCATGAAGGGCGAATTGCAGCCCGACCCGCTGAAACTGGCCGAAGGCCAGCAGCTGCCCCCGCTGCTGGTGGTCCAGGGCAGCGCCGACGACGTGGTCGCCCCCAGCAATGCCAAGGAAGCCGTGAAGCAGTGGGCAAGCGCCTGCGGCGCCAAGGCGGAACCGGCGCGCGAATCGCAGCGCGGCAACCGCTATCCGATGAAAACCACCGACTACCTCGCCCACGGCCGCCTGTGCGCCCGCTTGTGCCAGATCAAGAAGCTCGGCCACGCCTGGAGCGGTGGCGACAGGCGCTACGCCTTCACCGACCCCGACGGCCCCGACGCCTCGGCCATGAGCTGGCGCTTCATCGCCGAAGCCATGCGGCAACGGGCTCCCCTCAAGACGACGGCAGCGCTGCGCAAGGCAGCCTGAAGCCTTGAAACGCTGGCCCCCTGACACCATGAAGCTCCCGGACCTTGGCATCCTGACGTCTGGGAGCGCCGAAGCCCTGGCGCCCTGAAGCTCTGGCGCATTGGCGTCTCGCTCCGACGACGCTTCGCCCCCTCCTCTGACCGATGAACGCGCTCTACCAACCGATCTTTCACGCGATGCGCCATGTCGAACGGCTCGACTTCGCCTCCCGCAGCGGCCCACGCTCGACGATGAACTGGAACCACCTGGGCAGCGGCAAGGTCGAGGTCACAGTGGACGGCGACGACATCCATTTCGTCGACCGCTTCGTACTGGAAAACGGACTGCACTGCGAAGACCGCAAATGCTGGCGCTTCACCGCCGACGGCATCGTCTTCAGGCACTTTCGCCAGCAGCAGTATCAGGACATCCTGCTGCTGGTCCCCGACCCGGAACGTGCCGACCGGCTCTTCGCCCACAGCCCCTTCCACTGCCCGCCCGATGACTACGACGGCATGCTGCTGCTGATGGACCATGCGCTGGTGCTGTCGCTGTCCATCAGCGGCACGCGCAAGGACGAGCACATTCAGTACGCCTACCGCCCAGCCTGCGACGATCAGACCGACCCGGCGGACGAGACCACTCCGGCAGACCCGCTCACAGCGGGCGGGCAATCTCCGGAAAAGCGCGCAGCACCTTGGCATCCTGCGTATACAGCGGGACCGCCAGTTGGCGCGCCAGCGCCACGAACTCACAGTCATAGGCACTGCAGTCTCTCTTGACCACCAGCGCCATCACATCCCGGGAGTCCACCAGGTGCTCATGGGGGCCGAGCAGCGCTTCGGCCTCGCTCAGCAGAGCCGATGCCTGATCGGTCGACAGCATGCGCCTGCGAACATAACCCGCCAGAATGTTGCGAAACTCGCTGCGCCAGAGAACCGGCGCAGCCCAGACCGGCTCACGCTGCAACAAGGCTTCCGCCTTATCGCTGAAATCCGAAGGCAGATAGAGGTAGGCGACGACATTCGTGTCGACCACGATCATGCCCGCCCCTCTCGCTTCAACGCATCGATTTCATCCACACTGAAATGTGCGCTCAACCCTGCGCGCAGGCTGCGCGCCCGTCTCAGACGCTCGTCCACCGTCACCTGAGCAGGCAGCAGCACCGACTCCAGGCACAGAATCGCCTCATTGTTGATACTGCGCCGATGGGTCTCGGCAGAGCGCCGCAATCGTTCGTAGACCGCATCGGGCACATTCTTCAGCGTCAATGTGGTCGGCATCAAGCGACTCCATAGAACCGTTTTGGTTGCAATATGGTGTCGATCGACGTTTCTGTCAAGCCCATCGGGCGGGAACTGCCCGCCCGCCAACGACCTCGACCATGACCGAAGGAGCACAGGGACAGGCCAAACGCGGCCCCTGCGTCCGGGGGCAGTACATGTTCAACGCTGTGGCATATCCTTGCGGGTATAGGCCAGCGTAGCGGTCGCATCGTCGGGAATGGGGGGCATGGAGGCCGCCCAGTCTTCCCAGGCTTGCCTCATCCGTGCCAGCCGATCGGGCTGGGCATTGCCCTGGTTGGCACGCTCGCGCTGGTCCTCGGCAAGGTTGAACAGGTAATCATTGCCCTCCACGCGCAGATACTTCCAGTCGCCAAGGCGGTACGCACGCTGCTGACGGTGCAGCATCCGCCAGTACATCGGCCGCTCGAAGCGGTACGCAGGATTGCGCAGCACCGGCAGCATCGACACCCCATCCAGCGGTGCCTTCGGATCTGCCTCGACTCCTGCTGCGTCCAGCACGGTTGCAGTCCAATCCATCGACATGCAGTGCTGCTCACTGCGGCTTCCGGGCCTGATCACGGCTGGCCAACGTGCGATCCACGGGACGCGAATGCCACCTTCGGTCAGATCCATCTTGCCTCCCACCAAAGGCCAGTTGTCGGAAAAACGCTCGCCACCGTTGTCGCTGGTGAAAATGATCAAGGTATTGTCGAACAGACCAGTCCTTCTCAGCGAGTCCAGCACCCAGCCGATACCCTCATCCATGTGATGAATCATCCGCCTGTAGGTTTCGACGTTTCCACCTTCGACATCGAACAGCTTGCCCGGATCCTTCAACGAGGACGCACGCCCGGCGTCCTCGCGTGTTTCCCATGGCCAATGTGGCGCCGTGTAATGCAGACTCAGAAAGAAAGGCGCCTTCTGCCGGGCCATCTGGTTCACATATGCCACGGCACGCCTCGACAGCACATCCGTGATATACCCCTCCTCCTGCTTCTGTTGATTGTTGAGCCAGAGATCGTGACGCCCGGCAATATTGTGATGCGAAAAATAGTCAACGCCTCCGGAGATCATGCCGAAGAACTCCTCATAGCCCGACAGCAGCGGCCCGAAACTCGGTGGCCGACCCATATGCCACTTGCCGATCAAGGCGGTGCGGTAGCCTGCAGCCTTCAACAGAGAGGCAACCGTAGGCTGATCAGCCGGCAACCCCAGGGTCTTGTTGAGGCTGCGAGAAGAAATCGGTTCATCCAGCCCTCCGCGCAAACGATACTGATATCGCCCGGTCGCCAGCGCAAAGCGGGTCGGCGAACAGACGGGCGAGTTGGAATAGCCCTGCGTGAACAGAATTCCCTCCGCTGCCATGCGGTCCAGCACTGGGGAGACCGGGCCGAATGCTGCATCCCGTCCGCCATAGCAACCCAGATCGGCATAGCCCAGATCGTCGGCGACGATGAAGATGATGTTGGGGCGCCCGGCACCATCTGCCACGGAATCCGGAAACGGGCTGGACGCAGCGCCCATTTGCTTGCCCCCCATCTGCGCACAGGCGCTCGTCACCAACGGTGTCGCCAACGCCAGAGTACGGGTCATGAAATTTCGTCGATCGATGCCCATCGAAAGGTCTCCTGTCTGGATGGTTCTGAAACTATGGTTCCTTCCTTTGTCGAACGCAGGAAGCTCAGGCTCCGGTTCTACCGGCATGATGGTTATTGTTCGGGTACGGGCTCCGCGCTGGCCATCTACGCGCAGAGCCTCCGGACAGGTACAGTTCAGCCGCCGATCAGCAACATGACCGGCCGCGGGTCGTAGCACAGCCATACCAACAGCAGGCATACCGCAACCAGAAAAGGCGTCAGGGCCCTAAACAGACGCATCGGCGGCACCTCCGACATGGCGGACGCGACGAACAACCCCGTTCCCACCGGCGGCGTCAGCAGGCCCAGCACCAGATTGATCGACACAACAACCCCAAAATGAAAGGGGCTGATCCCAAACTGCTCAGTCGCAATCGGCAACAGGATGGGCACAATCAGAATCAGTGCAGCAATGCCATCCAGCACCATGCCAATGGCCAGAAGCAGCGCCATCACCATCAACAAGAATATGAAAGGGCTGGACGTGCTGGCGGAGATCCATTCAGCCACCAGTTGGGGAACACGTTCGAAGGTGATGGCCCAGCCGAAGACGCCCGCAGCTGCCACCAGAAAAATGACCAGACCGGAGCTGATGGCGGTACGGATGAAGACCTCACCGAGCTGACGGATCCGAACCTCCTTGTAGACGAAAACGCCGATCAGCAATGACGCGAGTGCCGCTACGGCAGCCGACTCGGTAGGCGTGGCAAGACCCGTGGTGATACTGATGACGATGATCGCAGGCACCAGCAGGGCCGGAATGGCGCGCAGGACCGCCCGTATCGCCTCTCCCATCGTCATCCACCTGCCTTTGGGATAGGCGTGCATGATCCCGAACAAAGCCACGATGAGAAAGAACAGCAGCGCCATGATCAATCCTGGCACCACACCAGCCATGAACATATCGCCGATCGAGATCTGCGCCAGCACCCCGTAGATGACGAACATCATCGACGGCGGCACGATGGCCCCCATCAAACCAGCCGAAGCCGTGATGGCTGTGGCAAAAGGCTTGTCGTAGCCCTCTTTCTCCATTTCCGGCACCATCGCCCGAGACATCACGGCTATCTGCGCCACGGCCGAGCCCATCACCGATGCCATCAGCGTGTTGGCAACCAGATTGATATAGGCTAGACCACCACGGAACCCGCCCACGAATACCCGTGCGAACTGAATCAGCCGTCGGGTCAACCCGCCTTCGTTCATCAGCTCGCCAGCCAGAATGAACAGCGGCACCGCCAGCAGACCATAGGCCTCTACCGACCCGAACAACTGCTGACCAAAGGACTCGAACAGCACCATGTTGCCCGAGTTCCAGATATAGAACATCGCAGTCAGACAGAGAGCCACCCCGATGGGAACCTGCAGAAGCAGCAGCCCCAGAAAAACAATCAGCGTCATGATGTCTCCCCCTCGCCGGTCGGCACTCCGGCGCCACGGATCATGTGACTGCCACGCGGGTCTGAAATAATGTTCGCCACGGTATGCAGCAGCACCGAGAAGCCAAAGTACGGAATCACCAACCACACCCAGAACTTGGGCAATGGCAACGTAGTGGCCGCGTCCTGATAAATGAAGTTCATCGTTTCGGCACTGAACACCTCGAAATCGAACCCGGCACGGGCCAGCTCGAACGGCTGATACCATCGCCAGCAGATCACCAGAAGTGCCACGGCAAAGCACAGCACGACCCAGTCGATCAATACCCCGACTATCCTTCGCAATCCCTGCGGGAGCTGATCGACGATCACAGTGACAGCGACCGCCCGGCGCTCTTTCAGCAGAACCGCCATTGCCAGGAACAACATCCATACCATCAGGAAGATGGCAACCTCATCGACCCAGAACACGGCCTGGTTCAGTGCCCGCGTCACGACGTTGAAAACGATCAGCACCGTGATCACCAACGCCAACAGACCCGCTGCACGCTTTTCCTGCTGACTGTACCAATCTGAAAACATGCCCAGCATGGCCATCTCCTGACAGGTTGTACACCACCAATCTCACGCCGTCACGGTAGGGTATTGGCAAACTCTCTCAGCTTGACCAGATCTGGTGCCTTCTGGCTCCACTTCTGCTCCCACTTCTCGGTTGCTTCGGCAAAGAAATCCGGCCCAACCTCCTTGACCGTCTTGCCTGTTGCTCGCACCTGTTTCTCCCACTCTGCCTCTTTGCTGACATAAGCCGTGAACGTGGTGGCCAGGCGCTTGCGCATCAGCTCGGCAATCTGTTTCTGATCATTCGGGGGGAGTGTGCGCCAGACTCGCGCCGATACGACGCCGACCACCGGCCACATCATGTGGTTGGACAGCACGATGGTGTTGGCCTGATCATAGAATTTCAGTCCGACGATCAGCTCCAGATCCATGTCGATCACGTCGACCTGACCGTTGGCCAACGCATCGAACACTCCGGACAGCGGAATCGGCGTAGGCGCAGCACCCAGATAGGCATAGAAATCACGCAGAGGCTCGATCGGGGTCACACGCAACTTCCGGCCTTTCAGATCCTGTGCCGTGTCGATACGTGTTCTGCCCAGAATCTGCCTCATTCCACCTGTTCCGAACCCCAAGCCGACCACACCGGTCCGAGCCGGAAGATTGGCAAGCAGCTTCTCGGCCTCTGGCGATGCCAGAAGCTTGCTTGCCTGCTCGACATTGCGGACGAGATAGGGTGCATAGACCGCGCCGAGCTCCGGCGCACGATTACTCAGCTCCGCTGCAGTCAGAAAAGCCATGTCCAGCGCTCCCGTCTGCAACTGCTTCAGCATCTGTGCCTCGTTGCCCAACTGTGCTGCCGGGAAAACCGCAACCTTGTGGGCTCCTTTGCTTTCGGATTCCAGATCCTGGGCAAATGCCTGCGCCGCTTCAGTCCAGACGTGGTTGGCCGGGGTCAGCAACCCGAGACGGAAATCCTTGGCTGATGCCGTGCCGCTGATGATGCCAGCACCGACCAGCGCAGCCATCCATTTGATGAGCGTAGACTTTCTCATGAGACTCTGTCTCCCTTCTGTGTTTGTGTTGAGCGGTTTGGCCATTCAATCCAGTGAATAGAACCGCCTGGCGTTGTCAGTCAGCATTTTCTGCTTCGTCGCCTTGCCAAAATGCTGCGCTTGGTTGATCAATGACCCGATGGGCTGCTCACCCAGTGGAAACGGATAATCCGAGCCCATCATCACCCGGTCACTGCCCATCACGTCCACCAGCAAGGCAAGCGCACCCTGGTTGAACACCGCCGCATCGGTGTGCAAGCGATGCACGTACTCCGATGGAGGGCGGGGACAATCCTTTCTCACGATGTCCCGATGCTTCCAGGCGTTGTCGACGCGGCCGATGGTATAGGCAAAGCTTCCGCCACCATGGGCAAAGCAGATCTTCAGTGTTTCGGGAATCCGCTCAAGCGCCCCGGATAAGATCAGCGAAAGCATGCTCAGCTGCGTTTCGGCTGGCATCGCCACCAGCCAGGGCAGCATCCAGCGCTTCATCCGGTCCGCCCCCCCCATCATGTCCCACGGATGCACGAAGACAGGAATACCCTCGTCGGCACAATGCGTCAGAAAGTCCACCATGTCGGGATGATCGAGATCCTTGCTTCCGACATGATTGCCGATCTGCACACCGATACATCCCTGCTTCTGAGCACGGCTTGCCTCGGCACATGCCAGCTTCAGATCCTGCAAGGGAACCTGGGAAAGCGCCTTCAGCCGCTGAGGATTCCGGGCACAGAACTGAATGGCCAGATCATTCATCTGTTCCGCCCATTCCGCGGCGCGAACCGGATCCCAGCCGTATCCAAAAAGCACCGGAGTTGCGCAGTTAACCTGAATGTCCACACCCTGCGCGTCCAGCTCCTTCAGTCGATAATCCGCATCCCAGAGTGCGCGATAAACCGGTCGGAAAGGCTGATCGCCGACCATGATCTGCCCCTTCTCACCATCCTCGTCCACACGCAGCCAGGCAGCCTGACCTGGATTGGCCACTTCTGCCATCTCGCGAGTGATCAGCGGAAAGAAATGAGCGTGCATGTCAATCATCTCGGATACCCTCCTCACAGATTTGGATGTTTTTCTGCAAGCTTTGAATGCCAGCGCAGGTAGTCACGGCCAGGATGAATCTCTCCACAGCTCGGGCACGCACGCTCTGTGTCTGTCGTGGCATAGAAGCGGTCATAAGCGGGCGGAAGATCGTGCACGATACTCTCAAGCTGCATATCGACCCGGTAGACGATGTGCCCACAGCCCGCGCAGCTCCATTGCAACGCGTCGCGTTCTCCTGCAGGACGCTGACGTTCGATCACCAGGCAGCGACTGTCTGCCTCGGGGCGCTGCGGCGAGTGGATGACATGAGGTGCCATCAGGAACATATCTCCCTCCTTCAGATGCACCCGCTCATATCGGCCTCGATCCCAGATCAGCAGATGAGCATTGCCCTTGAACTGGTAGAAGTACTCCTCGACTGGATCGTCGTGAAAATCCGTTCGTTGATTCGGACCTCCGACGATCGTCACCATGAAGTCACCATCCTTCCAGATCTGCTGGTTGCCCACCGGGGGTTTCAACAGATGATCGTGATCCGCCAGCCATTTATGGAAGTTCAACGGGTAGCCGTACTTGAGATTCAACATGGTCTCACTCCTTGCCAGCCAGGGGTTTGTAGGCAATTGCCTTGATTTCGATGAGCAGATGCGGATGCGGCAGCTGATGAACGGCTACGGTGGTACGTGTCGGGCCGTCGTGCCCGAAGAACTCTGCCCACACTTCATTGAAACCGCCGAAATCGTTCATGTTGACCAGAAAGACCTGGGTTTCGACCAGATCGGCAAGACTGGCACCCGCGTGCTCAAGGATGCTGCCAATGTTGTTGATCACCGCCCTCGTCTGAACACGAATGTCCAGGTCCGTCACACCCATCGGGTCGACCTTCACCCCTTCAAAGCTGTTGTCCGGACGGCGGGAGCTGGTGCCGGAAACAAAGAGGAAATCACCGGCACGCTTGTAATGCGGGAAGCGTCCCCGTGGCGTGGCCTTGCCCTGGATGACTGCGGATGTCGTGCCCCGTGTCATGATGCCTCCTGCGTGAAGAACTCGACCCGACCCAGGCCATGAATGTCCCCGCTTACGTGAATGCCGGGTTCCAGCGCCTGCGCCGCCGTTGCGGCGCCCGCCATGATCAGCGAGCCCTCCGGCAGATACTCTCCCGCCGCTGCCAACAGGCGCGTAGCCTGTACCAGTGCGCGCAGCGGGTTGCCCAGAATCGCCGCCGTCGAGCCGATCTGCACCGGGCGACCATCGAAGCTCATGCTGACACCGGCATTCTCCAGCGCATCGAAGTTTCTGCTCCAGGCCCCCAGAACCAGTCCAGCCGATGAACAGTTGTCGGCCACCACGTCAACCAGCGAGAACCTGAAGTTCTCGTAGCGCGAGTCGATGATCTCCAAAGCCGGCGCCACCGCTTCGATGTAGTCAACAGCCTCCAGTGCATGGATGGGACGCTCGAGGGGTTTCTTGGTCAGAAAGCACACCTCCGGTTCAACACGGGGATGGATGTAACGACCCAGATCCACCGTCCCTCCCTCTGACTCCAGCATGTCCTCGGTCAGCCATCCCCAGATCAGATCGTGCACGCCCATCTGCACCATCTTGGCACGGCTGGTGAAGCCGAGCTTGACGCCGATGATCCGGTGGCCACGGCGCTGACGGTACGCAATGGAAGAACGTTGGATCTCATAGGCATCGGCCAGGCTGAAATCACCTTCCTCAAACTGTGCGATTGCCCGACGCTCAAGTGCAGCCTGATCCAGACGTTCCGCCGTGGCCTCCTTGTCGATGACCTTCATCTTCATGCGCGCACCTCCTGCGTCTGCCGCTTGAGCATGTCTAGCGCCACGTCGACGATCATGTCCTCCTGTCCACCCACCATGCCGCGCCGGCCAAGCTCGACCAGAATGTCGAACGCATCCAGCCCATACTTCTGTGCAGCCGCTTCGCTATGACGCAGGAAGCTGGAATAGACGCCGGCGTAACCAAGCGCCAGCGTTTCCCGGTCGACACGGACGGGTCTTTCCTGCAGTGGCCTGACCAAATCCTCCGCGGCGTCGATCAGACTACGGACATTGCAGCCATGATTCAGTCCCATACGGTCTGCCGCTGCGATGAAAACTTCCAGCGGCGCGTTGCCAGCCCCTGCCCCCATGCCCGTCAGGCTGGCGTCGATCCGGTCACAGCCGTGCTCGAGTGCCACCAGGCTGTTTGCCACTCCCAGGCCAAGGTTATGGTGTGCATGCATGCCAGTCTCGGTCTCCGGATCGAGAACGTCCTTGAATGCCTTGAAGCGATCTGCAATTTCGTACATGTTCAGCGCACCTCCGGAATCCACCACATAGATGCACTGCGCACCGTAGCTCTCCATCAGCTTCGCCTGCTGCGCCAACACCTGCGGCTTCACCATATGACTCATCATCAGAAAGCCAACGGCGTTCATGCCCAGCGCACGTGCGTATTCGATGTGCTGCCTTGCCACGTCTGCCTCGGTGCAATGCGTAGCCACTCTTACCACCCTGGCCCCCGCGTCATAGGCAGCCTTCAGGTCATGCACGGTGCCGATACCGGGCAACAGCAGGGTCGCCACCTCCGCCTGCTTGACGGTGGATGCCACCGCTTCGATCCACTCCAGATCGGTATGAGCGCCAAAGCCGTAATTGAATGAGGATCCCTGCAGGCCGTCACCATGAGCTACCTCGATACTGCTGACACCCGCTTCGTCAAGTGCCTTGGCGATGCTGCGTACCTGTTCCAACGAGTATCGGTGCCGAATGGCATGCATTCCGTCACGCAACGTCACGTCCGAGACATAGATTTTCTTGTTCAGATCAAACATGGAAGCTCCCACCGAATCAGGCTGACACACGTTGCGAAGACGAAGCACTCTGTGCGATGCGCTCAGCAGCGGCCAGCGCCGCGCTGGTCATGATGTCCAGATTGCCTGCGTACTTGGGCAGGTAATGGCCTGCTCCCTCCACCTCCAGAAACACAGAAACCTTCAGGCCACTCAGCAAACCAAGTCCCGGCACGTTCAGCGGGTTCTGCTCGTCGTACAGATCGAACTGAGGTTGTTGCTTGAGCCTGTATCCGGGCACGTAGGCGGCCACATCCGCCACCATCTGCTCGATCGAGGCCGTCAAGGCGGCCCGGTCAGCATCTGCAGCAGTCAGACAGTACACGGTATCGCGCATCATCAGGGGTGGCTCGGCAGGGTTGAGGATGATGATGGCCTTGCCTCGCTGCGCACCACCTACCTCGACGATGGCCCGCGAAGTCGTTTCGGTAAACTCATCGATATTGGCCCGCGTCCCCGGCCCAGCCGACTTGCTGGCGATGGAGGCCACGATCTCGGCATAGGCTACCGGCGCCACGCTCGACACCGCCTTGACGATCGGAATCGTCGCCTGGCCACCACAGGTCACCATATTGATATTCGGTGCCTGAAGATTGCTCTCGAGATTGACAACCGGAATCACGTAGGGACCGACCGCTGCCGGTGTCAGATCGATCACACGTTTTCCCTGCGCCCGAAGCAACCGATCATGGCCGACGTGTGCCGCAGCGCTGGTCGCATCGAAAACAATGCCGATGTCCTTGAACTCCGGCATGGCCATCAGCCCCTCGACCCCCTCGTGGGTCGTTGCCACCCCCATGCGTGCGGCTCGCTGCAAGCCCTCGGATCCGGGGTCGATGCCCACCATCGCAGCCATCCTCAGATGACGCGAACGGCGCAGTATCTTGATCATCAGATCTGTACCGATGTTGCCCGAGCCAATGATGGCAACCGGCACGGAAGCACTATCCTGGTCCATCCCATTTCCTCTCTTGATTGAATCCTTGGTTTGCACGGATCAGTCGTGCGCAAAAGCTGCCGTCACGCTGCCCAGCCCCTGAATGCGTGCCGTGAAAACGTCACCCGGATTGGCAGCAACCATCGGCCCCAGCGCACCAGTCAGCACCACGTCTCCGGCGCGCAACGGATCGCCCAGTCGAGCCATCGTGTCGGCCAACCAGACGGCCGCATTGAGCGGATTGCCCAGGCATGCAGCACCTGCACCGACCGAAACTTGATCACCCGCTCGCTCCATCACCATGCCGCATGCCACGAGATCAAGCCTGCTCAGCTTGACCGGCTTCGAGCCCAGCACAAACAGACCGGAAGAAGCGTTGTCCGCCACCGTGTCGACCAGGCGAATATCCCAATTGGCAATGCGACTGCCTACGATTTCGATGGCGGGCAATGCATAGGCGGTTGCCGAAATCAGGTCGGCAAAGCTGTGTTTCAGGTGCGGCAGATCTCGCTCCAGCACCAGTGCGATCTCCGCCTCGGCCTTGGGTTGCATCGTGCGGCACCAGGCGATCTCCTCGCCATCACCCACCGCCATGTCGGCGAACAATGCACCATAGTCCGGAGAATCCACCCCAAGCTGTCTCTGCACGCTTCTGGAGGTCAAGCCGATCTTTCGACCGACCAGGCGGGCACCCTGCGCTTTCCGCTCCGAGGACAACTGCTGCTGAATGGCGTATGCGATCTCCAGCGGATCCTTGTCCTCGCTTTGGCTGAGGGCCATGATCTCGTCGCGAAGGGGAGTCGTCGGTTTTCGCTCAGCAGCGGCCTGCCGGAGCCTTCCGGCCAATGCGTGAATGTTCGTCGTCATGATGTCTTGGAATCAGCGGAAGAAAGAATGTTCCGATCCGGGGTTTCGCATCCCAGAGGCGAACACGCAGCGTTCTCTGTTCGTCGCAGCACGCACCTCGATCGCATCGAACCCCAGCCGTCTGCTGCCGGCCCTTCAGACCTTGATGCAGACGTTGGTTGTCTCCGAGTAGAAGTCCAGCGAGTAGCGCCCGCCTTCGCGCCCCAGTCCGGATAACTTGCTGCCACCAAAGGGCGTGCGCAGATCACGCGAGAACCAGGTGTTGACCCACACGATGCCCACGTGAAAACGCGGGGCCAGCCGATGAGCGCGCGACAGGTTGCTCGTCCACAGACTGGCGGCGAGACCGTAGTCGCTGTCATTAACCCGCTGCAGGACTTCCTCTTCGGTGTCGAAGGGCGAGATGTGACAGACCGGGCCGAACACCTCCTCCCGCAGACAGCGGGCATCGTCTGGCAGACCGGTCCAGATCGTCGGCATCACAAACGCGCCCTCGTCACGGGCATCACCGAACACGGGAACGCGCCCGCCAGTCACGACGGTAGCGCCCTCATGCACCGCCAGATCGAAATAGGACAGCACCTTTTCCCGGTGTCCGCGCGAAATCAGCGACCCCATGAACACGTCCTCGTCATCCGGCCAGCCGATCTTCAGGGACTCCGTGCGCGCCTTCAATGCCGACACGAAGCGATCGAAGATCGAACGCTGAACATAGACCCGTTCGGAACACAGGCACACCTGTCCTGCATTGGTGAAACTGGAGCGCAGGACGCCTTCCACCGCAGCATCGAAGTCCGCGTCCTCGAAGACGATGGCCGCATTCTTGCCTCCCAATTCGAAGGAAACCTCCTTCACGCCATCGGCCACTGTTTTCATGATCGCCGCCCCGGTTCTCGATTCACCGGTGAAAGTGACAGCATCAATCTTCGGATTGCGAGTCAACGCCTCTCCAGCGGAACCAGGGCCAAAGCCATGCACTACGTTGAATACGCCTGCAGGAACGCCCGCTTCGTCGAACGCCTCCGCCAGCAGAGTTGCCGTCGATGGCGTTTCTTCGGATGGCTTGCAGACGATGGCATTGCCGCAGATCAGCGCCGGTGCAGCCTTCCAGGTCATCGACAGCAGCGGCAGATTCCAAGGAGAGATACTTGCCACCACGCCCAACGGTTTGCGCTTGGTGTAGTTGATCAGCTGCGTGCCATCCGGCAGCCGGGTTTCGAAGAAGTCACTGTGCGCCTGCTTGCCCAGATCGGCAAAAGTGCGCAGGTTGTGAATACCGCGATAGACATCGAGCTTGCGTGCCTGATTCAGTGGTCTGCCGGTATCTGCAATTTCAGCAATCAGGAAGTCCTCGAAACGGCGTTCGACGACATCGGCGACACGGTGCAGCCAAGCCGCGCGCTCATCGACATGGGTTTTTCCCCAAGCCCCTTTCAAGGCGTCGCGTGCAGCCTGCACGGCCTGATCCACCAATGCCTGGTCGGCTTCATGAACATCCGCCAGCACGCTGCCATCCACGGGACAGATATTCTGGAAGGTTCGCCCGGTGGCTACGAATTGTCCGTTGACATAGTTGCGGGTCTGATGCAACGAGGAAGGCAATTCAAAACGCGCCATGTCGATGTCACTCCTTCTTTGCTCCGCCCCGCTCGGGGCCTGCGATGGAGATGACTATAGGCAAGGCATGGCCGCGTGAATAATGAATAGTTGAAGCGCAGCCATAAAGGAAAGGAATGTCCTGACAAACCCTGATACAGTCAGGCCGTGGCGTCGTAGCCTCAGATTCTGAGTGAAACTTCCCGCAGTGCGTCGAGCAGGCGCTGCGTAGCCGGCGTTATGGCCCTCCCCTTGGCAAGGGTATAGCCCACGCTGGTGAAAGGCGCCTGTCTGGGCAATGGCAGCACGGTCAGCAGCCCCAACTGAACAAATTTCCTGGCCACGCTGAAAGCCATCAGCGCGATCATCGGCGAGTCGACCAGCAGACCCAGATTCGTCATGATCGACACCGACTCCACCCGATGGGCAGGCTTGTCCATACCGATCGCCTCGAAGAACTTTTCTGCTGCCTGCATCGCTTCGGATTCTGCCACTGGCAGAATCCAATCCAGCACGCTCAACGTCGCAATGTCGATAGAATCACTGGTCGCCAACGGATGCTGCCGTCCCACTACGGCACACAGTGTGTCGTCGAACAGACCGACGTGGTCATACGATGACGAAGAAGCCTGATTCGGAATCAAACCAACGACGACATCCAGCTCTCCGCGCAGCAGTTCGGGAAACATCTTTTCATTGACCCCGACCTGGACCTGTACCACGACATTCGGAGCCAGCTCCCGCAGTCGCGAAATCGCCTTCGGCAGAATCTGAGCCGAAGCCGTCAGCAGCGTGCCGACCATGACCTTGCCCGAAACACCCGCATTCCAGGCATTCAGATCATCGGCAAGAAAGCGCAGATCGGACATCAGCGCTTCCGAATGTCGCAACAGCATCAAGCCGAAATCCGTTGGCTGAACCCCTTTGGCCGAACGCGCCAGCAAGGGTTGGCCAAAGTGCTCCTCCAGCTCCTGGATGACTTTGCTGATGGCAGGCTGCGTCAGGTGGAGCTGACGCGAAGCAGCCGAAATCGATCCGCTGGCCAGAACCTGCTCGAGAACTGCCAGCTGCTGAAATTTCAGGCGCCGGGCCAATGACAGTTTCGAGAAACCCATCGTTCATCCTCCTCTCTGCCGTCGCTTTCCCCACATCTCCCGCATGCATGCGAGGCGCACAGAAACATCGCCCGGATACTGCGCCACAACGCAGCAGTCCGCTGTCGAATGCGAGGCTCCCCCAAACATCGGACGTGTATCAATGGCCCCTGACCAGAGGCTGCTGATAACCGCTCGGCCCCCGAAACAGACTCAGCGCCGCCGCAGAAAGAAAACCGACACCTCGCCCTGGTCGAACTGCGCCAGCAGCGCGTTGCCGGTCTGTGCGGCGAAGGCGCTGAAGTCCCGTTTGGAGCCGGGGTCATCGGCCTCGATGCGCATGATCTGTCCGGACGCCATGCCGGACAGCGCCTTCTTGGCTTTGAGGATCGGCAACGGACATTTCATGCCGGTGGCATCGACGGTCACATCCGGTGTGGGCAGGTTTGCCCCATCGATGGGCTCTGTCATGATTTGGATACTCCAACAAAAACGGACCTTGGCGGCCCGTCTGTCCCTTCAGCCATAAGGCCCGGCAGGGCGGGCTGCCACCCTCCCCCGGGGAATGCGGCAGGCTGCGGATTTCCCCTCTCGCCTGCCGTCGTTCCTCAGGCCGCCAACTGCTGCTGGACCCGGCTTTCGGCCGACTTCAGCGCAGCGTCCAGCGCACCGACATCGGTGCCGCCGGCCATCGCGAAGTCGGGCTTGCCGCCGCCCTTGCCGCCGACCTCGGCCGCCACTGAGGCGACCAGCTCACCGGCCTTGATGCGGCCGACCAGATCGGCGGAGACGCCGGCCGCCAGCTGCACCTTGCCGTCGTTGACGGCGGCCAGCACCACC
>JBHADS010000047.1:0-10503 GCA_041855185.1 Lautropia sp.
AGGAGCTGGGCCTGACAGCCGA
This sequence comes from Lautropia sp., assembly GCA_041855185.1. Classification (GTDB taxonomy): domain Bacteria; phylum Pseudomonadota; class Gammaproteobacteria; order Burkholderiales; family Burkholderiaceae_E; genus Lautropia. The sequence goes on from JBHADS010000047.1 coordinate 23, forward strand.
CAAGACCGCCTGATCGCGTTCCCAACCCACCCGGATCAGCAAGGAAAAACATGGCTATCTTGACTTCCAACATCAATGTCCGGTCCGCCGACTTCCAGGCAAGCGACCGTGCGATGCGCACCCTGGTCGACGACCTGAACCAGACCTTTGCCGTGATCGAGCAAGGCGGAGGCGAGGCGGCACAGGCCAAGCATCTGGCGCGTGGCAAACTGCTGCCCCGCGACCGGGTGCAGGCACTGCTCGATCCGGGTTCCCCCTTTCTGGAGATCGCCCCGCTGGCGGCGCTCAACGTCTATGACAACGCCGCCCCTTGCGCCGGGGTGATCGCCGGCATCGGCCGGATCAATGGCGTCGAGTGCATGATCGTCTGCAACGACGCCACCGTAAAAGGCGGCACCTATTTCCCGCTGACGGTCAAGAAACACCTGCGTGCGCAGGAAATCGCCCAGCAGAACCGTCTGCCCTGCGTCTATCTGGTCGACAGCGGCGGCGCCAACCTGCCGAACCAGGACGAGGTGTTCCCGGACCGCGATCACTTCGGTCGGATCTTCTACAACCAGGCTAACATGAGCGCCCAGGGCATCGCCCAGGTGGCGGTGGTGATGGGCAGTTGTACCGCCGGCGGTGCCTATGTGCCGGCGATGAGCGACGAGACCATCATCGTCAAGAACCAGGGCACGATCTTTCTGGGCGGCCCGCCGCTGGTCAAGGCCGCCACCGGCGAGGTCGTCAGTGCCGAGGACCTGGGCGGTGGCGATGTCCACACCCGCCTGTCGGGGGTGGCCGACTATCTCGCCCAGAACGATGCGCACGCGCTGGCGCTGGCCCGCGAGAAGATCAAGAACCTGCAATGGAGCAAGCGCACCCATCCGGCCGACGCCCCGCCGAAACCGCCCCGCTTCGCTGCCGAAGAACTGTACGGGATCATTCCGACCGACACCCGCAAGCCTTTCGACGTGCGCGAGATCATCGCCCGCATCGTCGATGACAGTGATTTCGACGAATTCAAGGCCCGCTTCGGCACCACGCTGGTGACGGGTTTCGCCCGCATCGAGGGCATGATGGTCGGCATCATCGCCAACAACGGCATCCTGTTCTCCGAGTCCGCCCAGAAAGGCGCGCACTTCATCGAACTGTGCTGCCAGCGCAAGATCCCGCTGGTGTTCCTGCAGAACATCACCGGCTTCATGGTGGGGCGCAAGTACGAGAACGAGGGCATCGCCCGCCACGGCGCCAAGATGGTGACGGCCGTTGCCACCGCCAACGTGCCCAAATTCACCGTGATCATCGGCGGCAGCTTCGGTGCCGGCAACTACGGCATGTGCGGCCGGGCCTACAGCCCGCGTTTCCTGTGGATGTGGCCGAACGCCCGGATCTCGGTGATGGGCGGCGAGCAGGCCGCCAGCGTGCTCGCCACCGTCAAGCGCGATGGCATCGAGGCCAAGGGCGGCCAGTGGAGCGCCGAGGAGGAAGAAAGCTTCAAGGCGCCGATCCGTGCCCAGTACGAGGCCCAGGGGCATCCCTACTACGCCTCCGCCCGGCTCTGGGACGACGGCGTGATCGACCCGGCCGATACCCGCCGTGTGCTGGCGCTGGGCCTGTCGGCAGCGCGCAATGCCCCGGTCCCGGACGTGAAGTTCGGCGTCTTCCGGATGTAAGCGGTCGCAAGGAGCCTGATCATGTCCAACCTGACCATCAAGCAAGAAGGGGCCGTCGCCACCGTGACGCTGACCCGCGCCGAGATGCGCAATGCCTTCAACGACGAAGTGATCGCCGAGCTGACCCAGGCGTTCACCGACCTGGGCCAGCAGCCCGGCGTCCGCGCCATCGTGCTCGCGGCCGAAGGCAAGGCTTTCTGCGCCGGCGCCGATCTGAACTGGATGCGCCGGATGGCCGACTACACCCGCGAGGAGAATCTGGCCGATGCCGGCAAGCTGGCCGAGATGCTGCGGGTGATCTACGAATGCCCGAAACCGACCATTGCCCGTATCCAGGGCGATGTCTATGCCGGCGGCATGGGCCTGGTCGCTGCCTGCGACATGGCGGTGGCCCTCGAAACGGCGGGCTTCTGCCTCAGCGAAGTCAAGCTCGGCCTGATTCCGGCCACCATCAGCCCCTACGTGATCCGCGCGATGGGCCCCCGGGCCTCGCACCGCTACTTCCTGACGGCCGAACGCTTCGATGCGCTGGAAGCGCTGCGCATCGGCTTCGTGCACCGGGTGGTGGCCGATGTCGAAGCGCTGGATGCGCAGGTGTCGGCACTGACCCAGGCGCTGTGCACCGCGAGCCCGAATGCGGTGATGCTATGCAAGAAGCTGGTGCAGGAGGTGGCCGAACGCCCCATCGATGCCGCCCTGATCGCGCAGACCGTCGAAGGCATCGCCGACGTGCGCGCCAGTGAACAGGGACGCGAGGGCGTGCAGTCCTTCCTGCAGAAGCGCAAGCCCGCCTGGCTGCAGAACGACTGAGGCAGCGCCCGGCCCCGAACCATTGAACCGTCGTTGAGAGACACGAGCCGGCCCCCGACGGGAAAGGCCCGGTCACTTGAACAGGAAAGCACAAGATGTTCAGCAAGATTCTGATCGCCAATCGAGGCGAAATCGCCTGCCGCGTCGCGGCAACCGCGCACCGTCTGGGCGTCAAGACCGTGGCTGTCCACTCGGACGCCGATGCCCGCGCCAAGCATGTGCAGGTCTGTGACGAGGCGGTGCACGTCGGCGGCAACACCCCCAAGGAAAGCTATCTGCAGTGGCAGCGCATCATCGACGCCGCCAAGGCCACCGGTGCCCAGGCCATCCATCCCGGCTACGGTTTTCTGAGCGAGAACGAGGACTTCGCCCAGGCCTGTGCCGATGCCGGCCTGGTGTTCATCGGCCCGCCCGCCTCCGCCATTTCCGCGATGGGCCTGAAGGCCGAGTCGAAGCGGCTGATGGAAGCGGCCGGTGTGCCGCTGGTGCCCGGCTATCACGGCACCGATCAGGACCCTGCCCTGCTGCGCGCCGAGGCCGATCGCATCGGCTACCCGGTGCTGATCAAGGCCAGCGCCGGCGGGGGCGGCAAGGGGATGCGCATCGTCGAGAAGGCCGAGGACTTCGACGCCGCGCTGCAATCCTGCAAGCGTGAAGCGATCAACAGCTTCGGCGACGACGCGGTGCTGGTCGAGAAATACGTGCTGCGCCCCCGCCACATCGAGATCCAGGTCTTTGGCGACACCCAGGGCAACGTCGTCTATCTGTTCGAGCGCGACTGCTCGGTGCAGCGTCGCCACCAGAAGGTGCTGGAAGAAGCGCCCGCCCCCGGCATGACACCCGAGCTGCGCCAGCGGATGGGCGAGGCCGCCGTCGCGGCAGCCAAGGCCGTCGGCTATGTCGGCGCCGGCACGGTCGAGTTCATCGTCGAGCAGCCCGGCGGCTATGAAGCGCCCGAGCAGATGCGCTTCTACTTCATGGAAATGAACACCCGGCTGCAGGTCGAGCATCCCGTCACCGAAGCCATCACCGGCACCGATCTGGTCGAATGGCAGTTGCGGGTGGCAGCGGGCGAGCCGCTGCCGATGAGCCAGCAGCAGCTGCGCATCGACGGCCATGCGATCGAGGCCCGGATCAATGCCGAGAACCCCGAGAAGGATTTTCTGCCGGCCACCGGCACCCTGCACGTCTATCGCAAGCCGGCGGCCAGCAGCTTCAGCGTCGCCGATGTGCGGATCGACGATGGCGTGCGCGAAGGCGATGCGATCAGCCCCTTCTACGATTCGATGATCGCCAAGCTGATCGTGCACGGCGACACCCGCGAACAGGCACTGGCCCGGCTGGACGAGGCGCTGTCGCAACTGCATGTGGTCGGTCTGCCGAACAACATCCAGTTCCTGCGCCGTGCCATCGCCACCCCGTCCTTCAGTCAGGCCCGGCTCGACACCGCACTGATCAGCCGTGAATCCAAGCGCCTGTTCGGCCAGCGCCCCTGGCCGGTCGGCAACACCATCGCCGCTGCAATCGCGCAGATGCTGCTGAGCGAGGAGAAATCCGAAGGCACCGATCCCTTCGACCATCACAACGGCTGGCGCGGCTGGGGCGAGGCCAAGCGCTTCTTCCTGTTCGAGAGCGAAGGACAGAAACTCGATGCGCAGCTGCGCTACTGCCTCGATGGCAGCATGCGCCTGCGCATCCGCCCCTTCGGCGACTACAAGGCCGCCGCCATCGCCGAAGGCCCGATCGCCTTCGGCCTGCTGCCCGAAAGCAATACCCTCGAAGTCAGCTTCGATGGGCGCACGCTGAACACCAACGTCTACCGCAACGGCAACGTGCTGGAGGTCTTTGCCGTCGAGGGACAGGATGCCACCGTCTGGCTCGATCCGCTGGCACAGAGCGACGACACCGGCGAAGGTGGTCGGCTGACGGCGCCGATGCCCGGCAAGGTGATCTCCTTCTCGGTCAAGGCCGGAGACAAGGTCAGCAAGGGCCAGCCGCTGGCGGTGATGGAAGCCATGAAGATGGAACACACCATCTGTTCGCCCGCCGATGGCATCGTGACCGAGCTGCGCTTTGCACCGGGCGACCAGGTGATGGATGGCGCCGAGCTGCTGACCATCGCGGCAGAGTGAGGCGGCAGCCCGGAAACGGGCACTGATGCACAGCACAGCTGGACGGGCATGAGCATCTGCCTGTGCACGATCACGCAGGACACTATTCAATCAACCATGTAGGTGGGCGACCGATGATCAGCCCACATACTTCATGACAGACGGAGACTCCCATGAGCATCCCTTCGATTGATTTCCAATTGGGCGAAGAACTCGACATGCTGCGCGACATGGTGCACAACCTCGCGCAGAACGAGATCGCACCGCTGGCGGCCGAAGCCGACGAGAAAAGCGAGTTTCCGCACCACCTGTGGCGCAAACTGGGCGACCAGGGTCTGCTGGGCATCACCGTCGAGGAGGAGTACGGCGGCAGCGGCATGGGCTATCTGGCCCACATGATCGCGATGGAGGAAATCTCCCGCGCCTCCGGCGGCATCGGCCTGTCCTACGGTGCCCACTCCAATCTGTGCCTGAACCAGCTGCGCAAGAACGGCAACGAGGAGCAGAAGAAGAAATATCTGCCCAAGCTGTGCACCGGCGAGCACGTCGGCTCCCTGGCGATGAGCGAACCCGGCGCCGGTTCGGACGTGGTGTCGATGAAACTGCGCGCCGAGCGCAAGGGTGATCGCTTCGTGCTGAACGGCAACAAGATGTGGATCACCAACGGCCCCGTCGCCGACGTGCTGCTCGTCTATGCCAAGACCGATCCGGCCGCCGGCCCCAAAGGCATCACCACCTTCATCATCGAAAAGGGCTTCAAGGGCTTCTCCACCGCACAGAAGCTGGACAAGCTCGGCATGCGCTCCTCCGACACCTGCGAACTGGTCTTCCAGGACTGCGAAGTGCCGGTCGAGAACGTGCTGGGTCAGGTCGGCGGCGGCGTCCGCGTGCTGATGTCCGGCCTCGACTACGAACGGCTGGTGCTCTCGGGCGGCCCACTCGGCCTGATGGCGGCCGGCCTGGACGTGGTGCTGCCCTACATCCACGAGCGCAAGCAGTTCGAGCAGCCGATCGGCACCTTCCAACTGATGCAGGGCAAGATCGCCGATATGTACGTGGGCTTCAACGCCTGCCGCGCCTATGCCTATGCCGTGGCCAAGGCGGCCGACGCCGGCAAGATCACCCGCCAGGATGCCGCGGGCGTGATCCTCTACACCGCCGAGAAAGCCACCTGGCTCGCCGGTCAGGCCATCCAGGTGCTGGGCGGCAACGGCTACATCAACGAGTATCCGGTCGGCCGGCTGTGGCGTGATGCCAAGCTGTATGAGATCGGTGCCGGCACCTCGGAAATCCGCCGGATGCTGATCGGCCGCGAGCTGTTCAATCTGACGGCCTGATGGCCAGCCTGGAACGCTGCCTGCCCGCACCACCCAAGCAGGCAGGCAGCTCACCGTTTTTGCTGCGCAGTACCCGTCGACACCGACCCGCATCGAGAGATCGCGCCGACGGCACAAGGAGAAGCAACCATGAGTGATTACGTCCGGGTCGTCGAGGTCGGCGCCCGCGATGGTCTGCAGAACGAAAAGACCATCGTGCCGGCTGCCACCAAGATCGAGCTGATCGACCGGCTCTCGGCCGCGGGCCTGCCGGAAGTCGAGGCCACCAGCTTCGTCAGCCCGAAATGGATTCCGCAACTGGCGGACGCGGAGGAAGTGCTGGCCGGCATCACGCGCAAGGCGGGGGTACGTTACCCGGTGCTGGTGCCCAACGAGCGGGGGCTGGAGCGTGCGCTGGCCGCCGGCATGAAGGAGATCGCGGTATTCACCGCCGCTTCCGATTCCTTCGCCAAGCGCAACATCAACGCCACCGTTGCCGAATCGCTCGACCGGCTGCGCCCCGTCGTCACCCAGGCCCGTGAGAAGGGTCTGTCGGTGCGCGGCTATGTCTCCACCGTGCTGGGCTGCCCCTATCAGGGCGAGGTACCGGTCGCCGACGTGGTGAAGGTTGCGCAGGCGCTGTTCGAGATGGGCTGCGAGGAGATCTCGCTGGGCGACACCATCGGTGTCGGCACCCCGGCCAAGGCACGCGCCATGCTGCGGGCCTGCGCCGAAGCCGTGCCGATCGACAAGCTGGCCGTGCACTTCCACGACACCTTTGGGCAGGCGCTCGCCAACGTGTTCGCCTGCCTCGAAGCCGGTGTGCGCGTCGTCGACAGCTCCGTCGGCGGCCTGGGCGGCTGCCCCTATGCCAAGGGTGCCAGCGGCAATCTGGCCACCGAAGACCTGCTCTACATGCTGCACGGCCTTGGCCTGAAAACCGGCGTCGACCTCGATGCCGTCTGCGCCACCGCGCTGTGGATCAGCGAGACGCTCGGCCGCCGCCCGAACAGCAAGCTGGCAACCGTCGCCGCCGCCAGGGCGGCCGGTGCCTGAGCGGGGAGATCAGAGCCCGCAGCTTTTCGCGCCCGTATCGGTTTCCTGCAGGTCCGCGTTCCAGTCGATCGCCACCGTCGCGTGCTCGATGCCAAAGCGGGCACGCAGCGCCTGTTCGACCCGTCGGACCACGATCCGGGCCTCATCGTCGCGTGCGGGTCGGACATGCAGCGTCGCCAGTGTCCTGCCGGAACTCAGCTGCCAGACATGCACATGCCGGACAGCAGAAAGACCGGGCACAGCGGACATCAGATGCGCATCGAGCTGCTGGGGGCTGGCGTCATCGGGAGCGCCTTCCATCAGGATGTGGATCGAGCGGGCCAGCAAGTGCCAGGCACTACGCAGAATCAGCACGGCGACCACGACCGACAGGATCGGATCGATCGGCGTCCAGCCGGTGAAGTAGACGACGACCGAGGCCACGATGGCCCCCACCGAGCCGAGCAGGTCCCCCATCACATGCAGGATGGCGCCCTTGACGTTGACGTGCTCGGTCTCACCCCGGGTCATGATCCAGAGCACCAGCAGATTGACCAGCAGCCCCGCGACAGCCACCCCCATCATCGGCCCGGCCAGAATGGCCGAAGGCGCCTGAAAGCGCTCCCACGCCTCGAACACGATCCAGCCGACGATGAGAAACAGCGTCAGCGCGTTCAAAAAGCCCGCCAGCACCTCGACACGCTGATAACCGAAGGTGCGTCGGCTGTCCGCCGCGCGCCGCCCCAGGCGGAAGGCGGCATAGGCAAGCGCCAGCGCCACGGCATCGGTCAGCATGTGACCGGCATCGGCCAGCAGCGCCAGCGAGCCGGACAGCCACCCGCCGACCGCCTCGACGACCATGAAGCTCGCGATCAACAGCAGCGAGATCAGCACCTTGCGTTCATTGTCATGGCTGACGGTGGGCACATGCTCGTGTCCGTGTCCGTGTCCGTGTCCGTGTCCGTGATCATGATGGTGTCCGCGGTCGTGACCCTGACCGTGCTCGTGGTCACAGCCGTGATCGCGGTCATGCGCGCTGTCCCGCTGATAGGCTGGCTGATCGGACCCGATTGCGTTCATGGCGCAGCTCCTTTCTCGACATTCAGGCGTTTGTACGGTGTGCTTGGGTGTGCATACCCGCCGGAGCGCGCTCGCCGAAGCACGGGCACGAACGGACTTCGATGCCGCCGGCTGGGCAGGGTCGATCGGGCATGATACACGCCAGACGCAAACATACCGCATCCGAAAGCGAGCGTAAGGCCAGACCACCCCACCTTGCATCCCGGATTTCTGGCGTCATATGGGAAAGTGATACAGTGCACCAAGCCGATCGGTGCGCGCCCGGCCTCTGCACGCCATACCCGGCCGCTGGGAGTTCGGAAGCGCCGCACGGCCCCTCCTCCACGCCACCACGAGAATACGAGCATGAGCGTGCCCAGCGCCCCGAAACCTGCCCTGCCCCCCATCAGCCTGCCGATCGAAGGCATGACCTGCGCCAGCTGTGTGCGCCGGGTGGAGCTGGCGCTGGGCAAGCTCGACGGGGTGGGCGCGGTAGCGGTCAACCTGGCGACCGAGCGGGCCGAGATCCGGCCGAGCGGCGCGCTCGATCTGCCGACCGTGATCCAGACCATCGAGAAACTGGGCTACGAGGTGCCCACGCACACGGTGGAACTGGCGATCGAGGGCATGACCTGCGCGGCCTGCGTGGGGCGGGTCGAGCGTTCGCTGAAGGCGGTGCCCGGCGTCCGTGACGCGGCTGTCAACCTGGCGACCGAGCGGGCCACCATCCACGGGCTGGCGCCGATCGAGGCGCTGGTGGCCGCCGTCGAGAAGGTCGGCTTCGATGCCCGCCCGATCGACACGGCGGCGGCGACTGCAGCGGCAGCGGCCGAAGAAGCCTCGGCCCGCAAGGAGGCCGAGCGCCAGGCGCTGAAACGCGATCTGCTGCTGGCCGTGCTGCTGGCGCTGCCGGTATTCGTGCTGGAGATGGGCTCGCACCTGATCCCGGCGATGCACCACTGGGTGATGGACACGATCGGGATGCAGCAAAGCTGGCTGCTGCAGTTCGGGCTGACCACGGCGGTTCTGCTCCTGCCCGGCCGGCGCTTCTATCAGAAAGGCATCCCCGCCCTGCTGCATGGCGCTCCTGACATGAATTCGCTGGTGGCGGTCGGCACCCTGGCGGCCTATGGCTATTCGATGGTGGCGACCTTCGCACCCGGCCTGCTACCGGCAGGCACCCGCAACGTCTATTACGAAGCCGCGGCCGTCATCGTCGCGCTGATCCTGCTCGGCCGTTATCTGGAGGCCCGCGCCAAGGGCCGGACATCGGCCGCGATCCAGCGCCTGATCGGGCTTCAGCCCCGGGTGGCCCATGTGCTGCGCGACGGCCAGCGCCAGGACGTGCCGATCGCGGCCGTGGTGCTGCGGGATCTGGTCGAGGTGCGACCGGGCGAACGGGTGCCGGTGGACGGCGAAGTGGTCGAGGGGCGGAGCTTCGTCGATGAATCGATGATCACCGGGGAGCCGATCCCGGTCGAGAAAACAGTGGGCGCGGCGGTGGTGGGCGGCACCGTCAACCAGCAGGGTGCGCTGACCCTGCGGGCCACCGCCGTCGGCGGCCAGACCGTACTGGCGCAGATCATCCGACTGGTCGAACAGGCGCAAGGCGCGAAGCTGCCGATCCAGGCGCTGGTGGACAAGGTGACGCAGTGGTTCGTGCCGGCCGTGATGCTGGCGGCGCTGCTGACGTTCGGGGTCTGGATGCTGTTCGGGCCCGAGCCGGCGCTGGCGCTGGCACTGGTGAATGCGGTGTCGGTGCTGATCATCGCCTGCCCCTGCGCGATGGGGCTGGCGACGCCGACCTCGATCATGGTCGGCACCGGCCGGGGCGCCGAGCTGGGCGTGCTGTTCCGCAAGGGCGATGCGCTGCAGTCGCTGAAGGATGCGCAGGTGGTGGCTCTGGACAAGACCGGCACGTTGACCGAAGGCCGGCCGGTGCTGACCGATCTGGAGCTTGCCGAGGGCTTCGAGCGCAGCGTCGTGCTGGCGCGGATCGCAGCGGTGGAGGCCCGCTCGGAGCACCCGATCGCGCGCGCAATCGTCGAATCAGCCCATCAGGAAGGACTGACGCTGCCCGAAGCCGACAACTTTGAATCGGTGACAGGCATGGGCGTGGCGGCACAGGTGGCGGGCTCCCGCGTGCTGGTCGGTGCCGACCGATTCATGCAGGCCCAGGGGCTGGCGCCACAGCTTTTTGCCGCAACCGCCGAACGGCTGGCGCAGGAAGGCAAGACCCCGATGTACGCCGCCCTCGACGGGGAGCTGGCGGCGATCATTGCCGTTGCCGATCCGATCAAGCCCGGCACACCGGCCGCCATCGAGGCGCTGCATCAGCAGGGGCTGAAGGTGGCGATGATCACCGGCGACAACGCCCGCACGGCGCAGGCGATCGCCCGGCAACTGGGCATCGATGCGGTGGTGGCCGAGGTGCTGCCCCAGGGTAAGGTGGCGGCAATCCAGCAGCTGCGCGCCGCCCACGGTCCGGTGGC
>JBHADS010000048.1:0-2842 GCA_041855185.1 Lautropia sp.
GATGCTGGCGACCCGCGATTTGAAGGCCATCGTCTTTTTGTATTCGGTGTGCGAGGGGATGGTGTCGCCGTAGAGCAGGCCGCCGGGGCGCACCATGTCCAGCCGGGATTCGGGCACGGCCAGTGTGGCGAAGGAGTTGGCGGCGTGTACGGTGATCTCCTTGCGTTTCAGCCGGGCGGCTTTCACCAGCCAGGCCACGTCCTGCTCGAAGGTGCCGAGGTTCTTGCGCACGGTGTCGGTATCTTCCTCGGGGAAGTGGGTCATGATGCCGACCAGTTGCAGGGCGGGCAGGCGGGTGATCGCGATGGCTTCTTCACGGCCCTTGTCGGTGCTCATGTCCATGCCGTTGCGATTCATGCCGGCCGAGTTCAGGGCCAGATGAAAGCGCATCGGCTTGCCGCTCCGGGCGGCGATCTGGCTGGCTGTCCTGGCCAGGCTCAGGTCGCCCAGCAGTTCCTCGATGTCGTACTGACGGCCGTCGCGCATTTCGCCGGCGGTGGCGGTGCGCACGCGGGTGATGGTGCCCTGATAGCCGTTGGCGCGGGCGATGCGGGCCTCCTCGTTGCTGGCGATGCCGATGCAGGGCACTTGCATCCGGATGATGGAGGGCATCAGCAGGTCGATGCCGTTGCCATAGGCGTCGGCTTTCAGGACCGCGCAGATGCGGGTCTTGTCACCGAGCAGTTTCTGCAGCGTGGCGATGTTGGACTCGAAAGCCTGGGTATCGATTTCCAGCCAGGCGTTGGCGCTGTCCTGCTGCTGGCTGCTCTTTTCGGCGGCGTCGGTGTCCAGTGGCGGGGCCGCCAGAGCGGGGGCGCTCATCAGGCCGGCCAGGCACAGGGCGATCAGGGTTTGTCGGGTCTGGATCAAGGGCTTCTCCTGCTTCGTTCTTGTCGGTGAATCGGCTGCGAGCGTGTGCTGCGCGTGCTTGTCGCTCGCGCTGCGGCGACCGGGTGCATCGCACGCTCTGCGCTATGGTACTGATGCTGGCCCGGATACCGCGAGTTCTCCGGCATGTCCGCTCCAGCGCTTGCGCTGCCGATCGGGGCATGTCGATAATGCGTGTCGGGAGAGCGAGGGCAGACAGAATGAGTGTGCAGACGTGGTTGTTGTTTGTGTCCAGCGTGTTTTTCATTTCGGCCACGCCGGGCTCGAACATGCTGCTCGCCTTCCAGTTCGGTCTGAATTACGGGGTGCGCAAGACCCTCTACACGCTGGCGGGCCTCAGCCTGGGGCTGTTTCTGCTGCTGGCGGCTTCGCTGATGCTGGTGGGCTGGCTCAGCCAGACGGCTCCCTTGGCCTTCGAGGGCATGAAGCTGCTGGCTTCGCTGTATCTGGCCTATCTGGGGGTAGAGATCTGGCGCAGTGCTTCCGCGCAGCAGGCGCCCGGGGAGGGGGCGGCACTGGAAGGTGTGCCCGGTCAGGATGGGCCTCCGTCACCCGATCGGGGGCCCAGCCGGCTCGCGCTGTTCCGCACCGGGGTGGCGGTTTCGCTGTCCAATCCGAAGGCGATCCTGTTCTTTGCCGCCTTGTTTCCCAAGTTTCTCGATCCGTCGGCGCCGCTGTGGCCGCAGTACCTGATCCTGACGATTTCCTTCTTCGTGATCGAGACGCTCTGGCAGTTGATCTACACCGGGGGCGGCAAGGTGCTGGCACGCTGGCTCAGTCAGGGCCGGCGTCTGATGTGGCTCAACCGTTTCTGCGCGGCCATCTTCGTGTTCCTGGCCGTCGGGATGCTCTGGGACATCGTCCGGGCGCTCATCTGAAACGCGTGCTGGCCTGAAACGGCCGAGGCTCAGCGGGGGCGTCGGTGCCGAGGGGGAAGGAAAACAGAAGCTTCTACGCGGAGTGCCGTAAAGCCAAGAAGCAGCAGGAGGCCGAAACAGCGTGCCGTTGGCCTTGCCCATGCAAAAACAGGTTCAGAGCTGAGCTGCAGCGCGAGACGATCGGGAAGCCGGGCGCCCGTCGTCGGTCGCCGCTCTGGCGTCAGACGCCCGCCAGCTTCTTGGAACGGGGCGGGCACTGCTGCTGGAACACCTCGCGGCTTTCGAGGCGCACGGCGCTGAGGCAGCCGCCCCAGACACAGCCGCTGTCCAGCGCCATCAGTCTGGGCCGGATCTGCAGGCCCAGCGAGGACCAGTGGCCGAAGATGATGGTGACATCGCTGTTGGCCGAGCGCCGGTCGGGCGCCTCGAACCAGGGGACGAGTTCAGCGGGGGCGTCTTTGGGGGCATCGGTGCAGCGGAAATCCATCCGGCCGTCGTCCCGGTACAGATAACGGCTGCGGGTCAGAATGTTGATGATGCAGCGCAGCCGGTCGTCACCGCGCAGTTCGTCGGACCAGCGGTCGGGCTGGTTGCCGTACATCACCTGCAGAAAATCCTGCCAGTCAGGGCCGGCCAGCACGGTTTCCACCTCGCGGGCCAGCTCCCGCACCTGTTCGACATGCCACTGTGGCGCCAGGCCCGCATGCACCATCAGGAAGTCGCCCTCGCGCACGGCCAGGGGGCGGGTGCGCAGCCAGTACAGCAGTTCGTCGCGGTCCGGCGCCTTCAGGATCGGCGCGATGGTGTCGCCGGGTTTGGGGGAACGGATGCCCACGGCAGCGGCCAGCAGGTGAAGGTCGTGGTTGCCGAGCACCACGCGGGCGCGCTTGCCCAGGCGATAGACTTCACGCAGGCTGCCCAGTGAGTCGGGGCCGCGGTTGATCAGGTCGCCGCAGAACCACAGCGGCTCCTGTTCGGAAGGTTTGATCTGTTCCAGCAATTGTTGCAGGGGGCGATGGCAGCCCTGCAGGTCTCCAAAGGCAATCGTCACGGCAGTACAGCGAAACTCAAGAATC
>JBHADS010000049.1:0-7351 GCA_041855185.1 Lautropia sp.
CGGCAGCGATGCACCGATCTGGCTGCGCCTGTTCTGGGCATCGGCCACCGGCCTGATCACCCTTGGCCTGCTGTTCTCGGGCGGCTTCACCTCGCTGCAATCGGTGGCCGTGGCAGCCGGCCTGCCCTTCTCGCTGGTGCTGATCATCTACATGGTGGCGATGGGCTACAGTCTTCGCCAGGAAGGCAACCGGCGCAAAGCCAGCACATTCGACATGGCGCCCGCACTGCAACCCGGCCACAGCTGGCGCGACCGCCTGCACCGCATCCTGAACTTCCCCACCCGCAAAGCCGTGCTGAACTTCATGAGCAGCACCCTGCGAGCGGCAATGGAGGATGTCAGCCAGGAACTGAACGCACGCGGCGTCAGCACCACCATCGTGCACGACCCCGAAACCCACTGCCTCACCTTCGAAGTACTGCATGGCGAGGAAGTGGACTTCATCTATCAGGTGCACCTGGTCTCGGCACTGATGCCGGTGTTCGCCCTGGCTGAAGCCTCCAACCTGGATTCGGACGCGCACCACGACCGCTACTGGCGCGCCGAAGTCTACCTGCGTGAAGGCAGCCAGGACTACGATCTGGTCGGCTACTCCCGCGGTCAGATCATCAGCGACATCCTGAACCAGTACGAACGCCACATGCAGTTCCTGCATCTGGAGCGCTGAGCACCGGTCGCACACGCACTCAGCCGGAAAACCCCATGCGCCGGGCGCCCATCAACAGATGGCCCCGGCGTTTTTCGTTCCCGCTTGCGCATGCCTCATGCACGAATCCACCGCCATGAGCGTGGCCACCGTCAATGAACAGGGCCACCCCAGCCGTCTGCACGACCGCATCCAGTATCGGCAGGACAACGAACGGCTACAGGATTCGGGGCCAGCTGACGCCGTGACGACGCATCCAGCCTAAGCCGTCCTGCCACGCCGGCAAACACCAGCGCCATCAGCGCTCCATACTGTGACTGCAACCATCTGTTCCACCTGCTGTCACTTCGAGCCGAGCGATAATGATGGCCATCCCAGTCCTACAACGCTTCTATCTTCCCGAAGACAGCCCTATGATCAAGCCTGTCCGAAGCCAGTCCCAGCTGACACGCATCAAGCTGCAGGGCTACAAATCCATCGCCAATGACGAGCTGAACCTGGGCCGCCTGAATATCCTCATCGGTGCCAACGGCGCCGGCAAATCCAACCTGATCGGCTTCTTCCGGCTCATCAGCGACATGCTGAATCAACAGCTTCAGAAGCATGTGGGCCTCGCCGGCGGCCCGGACGCCCTGTTGCACTTCGGTCGGAAGAAGACGGCGGAGCTGAGCGCAGAGCTGTACTTTGGGAATAACGGCTACAAGTTCAATCTGGTTCCCACTGACGACAACCGGATGATGTTTGCGCGAGAGAGCCTGTGGTGGAACCTTGCTGGTGACTTTCACCCCCAATCCGGCCATTTTGAAACTGTGTTCGATGAAAAGGGGCGATACAGTGCCGTTTGGGAGTACGTCGTACCCGCCATGCGCAGCTGGCGCCTCTATCATTTCCATGACACCAGCAAAAGTGCCGGGATCAAGCAGGTCCATAACATCAACGATAACGAATATCTGCGCGAGGATGCCCGCAACCTCGCCGCTTTCCTGCTTCGGCTCAGGCATCAGCACCCGGAACACTATCAACGCATCGTCCGCAGCATTCGGCTCGTCGCCCCCTTCTTCGGCGACTTCATCCTGCGACCCACAGTTCACAACCCGGACAGAATCCAGCTGGAATGGCACGAGCAGGATCAGGACGAGCCCTTCAATGCCAGCGCCCTCTCCGACGGCACGCTGCGCTTCATCTGCCTGGCAACGGTGCTGCAGCAACCCGAACCGTTCACGCCCGACACGATGTTGATCGACGAACCGGAGCTCGGCCTGCACCCGTTCGCCATCAAGGTATTGGCCGGGCTGATGCAGTCTGCGTCAGAATCCCACCAGCTCATTGTTTCCACGCAATCGGTCGAACTCGTCAATGAATTTGATCTCGACGACGTGATCGTGGTCGACAAACGAAATGGCACTACCCGCTTCATCCGGCCCGAGGTGGCAGACTACGCGGAATGGCTGGATGACTATACGCTTGGCGAACTCTGGAAGAAAAACCTGCTCGGCGGGAGGCCAGGCCGATGATCCGCATCAGACTGCTGGTGGAAGGGCAAACGGAAGAAGCCTTCGTCAACGAATTGCTCACCCCGCATTACGCAAAACAGGGTATCTTTCTCGAGGCAATCATCGTCCGAACCAGCCACGGCCACAAGGGGGGCGTCGTCAGCTACGGCAAGATCAAACCGCAAATTCAACGGCTTTGCAAACAGGACCCGGGCGCCTGGGTCAGCACCCTGTTTGATCTGTACGCATTGCCACAGGACTTTCCCGGCAAGACCGACTCTGACTATGCGCTGCAAAAGGATGGCACCAGCAAGGCATCCTTCCTCGAACAGGCGCTCGCCAGAGACATCGATCAGGCAAACTTCATTCCAAACCTGATCGTGCATGAATTCGAGACCCTGCTTTTTGCCAATCCGGATGCCTTCAAAATCTGGCTTGACGACGACCTCCAGGTGGAACGACTGCTCGACAGCACCCGCGACATGGCTCCGGAAGACATCAACGATTCGCCCGAAACCGCCCCGTCCAAGCGCATCCTGGGCGCCATGAAAACTTATCAGAAAGCACTACATGGCCCTCTGATCGCCCTCGACATCGGGCTGGATGCCATCCGAAAAAAATGCCCGCATTTCGCTGCATGGCTCCACAGGCTCGAACACCTCGGATCACACCAATAGGCGTAGCCCCCAAGCTCAGGAATGCAGCCGACACCTCATCCGGAGTACCGATAGACCCAACATACTCTCCAACGATTCAATAATCACCCAACAGACCATTTGCTTGTTTATGGTTTTGTTGCGATCGGCACCGAGATTCCTGATCCTTCTTCTGAAGAATCTTCGCCTTCATCATGATGAAGGTCAGCGCTGCGTATACAGCAACACGCCCAGCACGATCAGCGCCGCCAGCACGGTCAGCGTGATCTTGATCCAGCTGTAGGGCTGCTCGCCCGCCACCTGGCCGGTGTAGCCGTTGACCAGCACCTGGAAATTCCGCGACCCGAAGCGGTAGTGCACCAGCCAGACCGGCACCAGAACATGCTTGAAGGTGCGCCCCTCGAACTTCGCATCAACCACCAGATTGCGATGCGTATCACCCGGAACCCGTGCCGCGCACAGGGCCCGCAGCTTGTCGGCCATCTGCTGCTGCCCCATCGAACTGGCTTTGCGCAGATCCACCTGATAGCGCTCCACCGTCCAGCCGCGCACATACTCCGGTGAATAGGGTTTGAGATCGGTTGTGGTCGGAAAAGGCTCGACCCGACGCAACAGGGCAGCATGCACGCCGACCGTACCCGGAACCAGCTCGTCATCGAAGAAATGCTGCAACTGCCCGGCAGCCGGCACCCAACGCACCTTCTGCACCTGCTGCATCTGGGGTTTTCCGTCCGGGCCACGAACCGTCTGCATCTCGTAGTAATAATGCCCGGCCTCGGCACGCCAGACGGCGTGGGTATGCGCATCGAAGGTCCAGTAGGGCAGATAGATGCCCTGCAAGGTATCGGTCAGCGCCGCCGACTTCAGTTTGTTCGGCGCAAACCAGCGCGACCCATACCATTTCTTGATCAGCTCACGAACCTGTTGTTCGCCATGCTTGAAGGGCAGGATGCTCTGCGGCACGATCGCATCCTGCATCTGCTCGTGCGGAACGATCGCTGGCGAGCCGCAGAAATCGCAGCGCTGCGCCACCTTGCCATCGACGAACACCGAAACCGCATGGCAGCTCTGGCATTTCACCTCGCGCCGCGCACTGCCCCAGTCCCGCACATTGGCCGGATTGCGCAGTGCCGCTTCCAGATCCTGCTCCCCGCCTGCCGCCGCCTCGCTGCCGTCACCCACGCCCTCACTGGACTGCGCCCAGGGCACGATCGTGCCGCAATAAGGACAGGCCAGCGACTGGTGACGCGGGCTCCATTCCAGGTTGCCTCCGCATTCCGGGCAGGGCCGCTTGCCGACCGCCATGTCCGGCTGTGCCACCGCGCCCGTCGACGCTGCCTGGCCAGGAGAGTCGGCCGCCCCGGCAGAATGCCCCGCAGCCGTGCTGCCTTCCTGCTCCGTGGCAGCGACGAGCCGCGTGGGCGCGGGGCGGGCCGGGGCAGCACGGCCGAACAGCGTTTCACCCTCCGTCGCAAAGCTGTCCGGCAATGAAGCGCCGGTCGCTCCGGCTTCCGATCCGCGCCTTCCGGCCCCTGCCCCGGATGACATCACGCTCAACCCCGCAGGAATTCTTCCAGCGCCGAACGGGCGATCCGCCAGGCGTTGCCGATTCTGCGTGCCTTCAGATCGCCTGCCTGGATGCTGGCGATCACATCCTCGACCGGAACCGACAGCAGCTGTGCCGCCTGCTCGGGCGTCAGCACATCCAGGCCGCCCGAGGGGGCACCAGCCGCCGGTGCTGCACTCGAACCGGAAGCGCCCGCCATCATGCCGGGCGCTGCGGTCTGCGCCGGCATGACACCAGAACCGGCCCCGCCTGCCGGCAGGAACGGATTCGATGCACCGCTCGTCCCGGCGCCCACCGATGCGGCACCCGGTGCACCACCCATGCCACGCATCATCTCCTGCGCCATCGCAAAGCCCATCGCCATCTGCGCAGGCATCGCTGCCGCTGCACCGGCCTCACCGCCCGCGCCCATCGCCGTCCCCATCTGATACTTCACATAGTCGTTCAGATTGCCGATCACGCTCATGCTGCTGCGCTTGTCGATCGCCTGCTCGACCTCGGGCGGAACCGAGACGTTCTCCAGAATGAAACTGGTGATCTCCAGCCCGTACTTCTGCCGCACGGCCGGATTGATGATCGGCAGCAGCGCCTCGCCCATCTCGGAATAGCGCTGCGCCACATCCAGCACCGGCACATGCGCCCGCGCCAGCGCCTCGCTGAACACACTGACGATGCGCGAGCGCATCGTGTCGTTGAACTCGTCCAGCCTGAAGTTGTGGTCGGTGCCCGCCACTTCCTTCAGGAACAGCGGCGCATCCACGATCCGGAAATCATAGGTGCCGAAGGCCCGCAGCCGCACCACGCCGAAATCCTGGTCGCGCAGCATCACCGGATTCGAGGTGCCCCACTTGTTGCCGGTGAACAGGCGGGTGTTCAGATAATAGACATCGCACTTGAAGGGCGACTGGAAACCATACTTCCAGCCGAGGATCGTCGACAGGATCGGGATGTTCTCGGTGGTCAGCGTGTACTTGCCGGGATTGAACAGATCGGCGAACTGCCCGGCCGCCACGAACTGCACCTGCTGCGACTCACGCACGATCAGCTGGGCGCCGTTCTTGATTTCCTTGTCCTCGTCCGGCCAGCGGAAGGACAGCGTATCGCGCGAATCATCGACCCACTCGATGACATCGATGAACTGGTTGCGGACGAGATTCAGAATGCGATCCATCGAACAAGCCTCTCAAATAATGGCAACGGCCCAGCAGCAGACAGCTGCGCCAATCATACCCGTGCGCCCCGCAGCCATCGACCCCGGGGCCGACCATCCATCACCGGCCCCCGTCCACCGGGCTCCTCTCCAGCCGGCCGTTTTCCGCCCGCGCCACCCGGGCAACCTGCCGGGAAGCCTCTGCGCCGGGCGCAGCGTGCCGGAGCAGGGCTCGCTGATGCCGTCCGGGTCTCGGGCGCAGGCGAGAGACCCCTCGACGCAGCACCGGGCTGCAGCCGCAACAGGGCGCCTCGCCCACCAGCGACCATGCGTGCACAATACCGGAAGACCTTTTCAGACACGGAAACGCAGCATGAGCAAACTGGACCTGCACGACATCCGCCAGGACTACAGCAAACAGGCACTGTCCGAAACCGATTGCGCCGATCACCCGCTGACGCAGTTCCGCGACTGGCTGAACGCCGCCATGCATGCCGAGGTGCACGAACCCACTGCCATGAACGTGGCCACCGTCGATGAACAGGGCCACCCCAACGCGCGCATCGTCCTGCTCAAGGAAGTGAACGACGAAGGCTTCGTCTTCTTCACCAATTACCAGAGCCGCAAGGGGCGCGCCATTGCGCACCATCCGCACGTCGCCCTCACCTTCTTCTGGCCCGAACTGGAACGGCAGGTGCGCGTCGAAGGCGGCATCCGGCAACTGCCCGAAGCCGAATCCGATGCCTATTTCGAGACCCGCCCCTACACCAGCCGCATCGGTGCATGGGCCAGTCATCAGAGCGAGATCCTGTCCAGCAAGGCCGACCTGATGGCGCGCGCCGCGCTGGTGGGCGCCCGGCATCCGCTGCACGTTCCGCGGCCGCCGCACTGGGGTGGCTATGTGGTCATTCCGCGCCTGGTGGAATTCTGGCAGGGCCGTCCCAGCCGTCTGCACGACCGTATCCAGTACCGGCTCGACAACGGCCACTGGATTCGGGAACGGCTGTCGCCCTGAATCTTCAGACCCGTTTTCTCAGAGCAGGCCGTTTGGTGCTATCGTGCAAGACTTAGTAAGAATCGACTTGAAAACGTACAAACGTGACTCAAACGCAACATTCTTTGGCCACCGCCCCCCTGCTCGGAGACAGTGCACTGGCCACCGGCGGTGCCTTTCTGGCCATTGCCCAGATCATCTTTGTGGAACTGGCACAACTGTTGCCTGAGCATGCCGCCCTGGCCATCTGGGCCGATTTCCATCAGCCGCAGCTTGCCTGGGTCGCTAAGCTGCTGACACTGGCCGCCGTCATTCTGGTGCCCGCCTTCTATCTGCTGCTCAAGGCATTGCAGCGCCACGGCCACACCCTGACCCGACTGCTCTGGCTGAGCATGGGCTCGATCAGCGTCATCGCCACCCTGAGCGCTGGCATGTTCGCCGGAAAACTCGCCTTTGCCCCCTACGAGATGGGGCTGTCGGCAGAAGCGGCCGAACTGTCCATCAGCCTCATGATCGTCAGCCTCCACATCACCTCGATGGCCCTGGGTGCCGGCATGATCCTGCTCGGTCTGGCCTACCGGAACCAGATCCGCACGCCCTACGCCGAGTTCTCGGTGGTAGCCGGCATCGCTCAGATCCTGGCGGCCTATCCCTGGATGCTGCCAGGCTGGAGCGTCTACGTCACCAGCGCGCTGCTGTTCGCCTGGTCGGCCAGCACCCTGCGTTCACTGAACGGACTGGATGCCATCCTCGAGGACGAAGGTGTCGAGACCGAGGATGACGACGACAGCGGGGAGCCATCCGCCCCCGCGCCGAGCAACGCGCCCCGAACCGGGACGGCAGAC
>JBHADS010000050.1:0-4856 GCA_041855185.1 Lautropia sp.
CCGCTTGCTGGATCTGGGCGTGCCGGCCTATCTGCTGCAGTCGACGCTGATCGGGGTGATGGCGCAGCGGCTGACGCGGACGCTCTGTCCGGCCTGCAAACAGGCCGATGGCGAGATCAGCGAGGAGGTCTGGCAGAATTTCGTCAAACCCTATCGCAAGGTGCCCAGGCCCGAGCGTGTCTACCGTCCGGTCGGCTGCCTGCAGTGCCGGATGACGGGCTTCCGGGGGCGTACCGGTCTCTATGAGATCCTCGTCAACAACGAGGAAATCCGCCAGCACATCATCGAGAAGCCCGAGCTGCGCAAGCTGCGCCTGGCGGCGATGAAATCAGGGATGCGGCCGCTGCGGCTGGCCGGGGCGGCCTGCGTGGCGGCGGGACTGACGACGCTGGGCGAGGCGGTCCGGAACGCGCCGCCGGTGGAAGTCTGAGCCAAGGAGGCAGGCCGGGCCACGGTGGGGCCGAGCCAGGGATGGCGGCCGCACCAAGGAGCAGGGCTGAGCCGACATGGGCGCCTGGGGCAGCCCAGAGGCTTGGGGCGAAGCGGTGGGTGGCTGGCGCTGACTTCCGGGATGCGTCAGCGCGGCACGCCGACGGTGACGGGGGGCACCCACGGGCATTCGGGCTTGAAGGTGCCCGAGAGCAGCTGGGTCTTGTACTGGGCGTAGCTGATCGGTTCCAGCGGCTGCACATCGTCCAGGCGGTAGAGCGCCCAGCCGTGGCTGGCCTTGACCGGCTGCTTGTGGATCTGGCCGGGTTGCAGCGCATCGAGCACTTCGAGGGTGCTTTTTGCCCAGCGGCAGGTGGCGAAGGTGCCCAGTGCGCCGCCGCGCCGGGCGCTGTCGGCATGTCTGGAATGCTCGCGGGCGACGTTCTCGAAACCGGCGCCGGAACGGATGCGCCGGAGCCAGTCGCGCGCGCTCTCCTGGTCGGCCAGCAGGATGTAGCTGACCGTGTACATCTTCATGCCCTTGACGCTCTTGCGGTAGGCATCGTATTCCTCGCCGATGACTTCGTCGCTGATCATCTGCGGCGGGGACACATCGTCGGTGTCCGAGCCCGCGAGGGCTGCGCGGTCGGGGCGCGTCCGGTCGTCCGTCGGGCTGGCCTCCGCCAGCCGCAACGGGCGTGACGACAGGGCATTCGACACCTCGACCGCCATCACACCGGGCGCATCTCGATCCGCCGTGCCGCCTGCCGCGGCGCCACCGACAGCCCCCGGTACGCCGGCCAGCAGCGCGACACCCAACGCGAGGTGGCGGAGGGCGGCGCGCAGCGGGGGCTGCGACAGAGGCTGCAGGGCGGCAGGAGCGGTCGGAGTCTGGGGCATGGCGGAACGGGGCTTCAGGATGACAGCAGACCGTGCATCGGGATGACTTCGATCCAGTCGTCCTCGTTGATCGGGCCGCAGGCCGGGGGCAGCACGGCGATGCCATCGGCATCGGCCAGGCTGCGCATCATGGCGGAACTCTGGCTGCCGGTGGGCTGGGCAACCGGCTCGCCTGCGGCATTGTAGTGAAGCCGGACCCGGTGGTACTCGCTTCGACCGGGGCGTTTGTCGAAAGCGCAACCCGCCCGGGCGCGGAGGGCAGGTCGGTGTTGCGGCGCTGCACCAGCCATCTGCCGCAGGGCGTCGTGGAGGATGAACAGCTGGCTGATCAGGGCAGCCACGGGATTGCCGGGCAGCCCGAAGAGCAGGCAGCCGCCCAGCCGGCCCAGCACCAGCGGGCGGCCGGGACGCATCCGCAGCTTCCAGGCCCGGGCTTCGCCGTGGGCGGCGGTCACTTGCTGGATGAAGTCGGCATCACCGCCAGCGGCTCCGCCGGTCGAGAGGATCACGTCGAGCTGGGGTGCGGCCTGCTGCAAGGTCTGGCCCAGGGCATCGGGGCGGTCGGGCAACGAGCCCAGATCCATCGGCTCGAAGCCCTGCATCCGCAGCGTCGCCATCAAGGCGTGGCGATTGCTGTCATAGATCTGTCCTTCGGCGGTGGGGCGCTGGCCCGGCTGCAGCAGCTCGTTGCCCGTGGACAGCACGCCGATGCGCAGGCGACGGAACACGCTGAGCCGCTCCAGCCCCAGCGAGGCGGCCACGCCGATGTCGGCAGGCATCAGACGGCGGCCCGCGGGCAGGGCGGCATCGCCGACGCGCATGTCCTCGCCGCGCCGGCGCACATGCTGGCCGGCCCGCACGCGGCCGCTGATCCGGATACCGGGCATGGCGGGAGCGGGCTGTCCCGTCTGGTCCGGGCGCTGGGCGTCGGGGGCCGGCAGCGTTGCCGAAGACGGGGGCAGTTGTTCCACCTCCTCCTGCGGCACCACGGTGTCGGCGCCGGCCGGCATTGGTGCGCCGGTCATGATGCGCCAGGCATGGCCGGGCGGCAGCGTCGCCGGCGCGTCGCCGGCCAGCGTCGTCCCGCCCACCGGCAGCGGACAGCCGCCGTCGGCGGTCTCAGCCAGATCAGCATGGCGGAGCGCATAGCCGTCCATCGCGGCGTTGTCGTGCGGGGGCAGGTCGAAGGGGGCTTGCACCGATTGCGCGAGCACCCGGCCGAGGCACTCGGCCAGGGGCAGGGACTCGGCCGTCACCGGCGTGGGCACCCAGCGGGCCAGAATGGCGCGGGCCTCGTCCACCGATACGGCGTTCGGGTCGAAATCCGGGATGCCGGCGATTGCGGTGTGCAGATCGGGGACGGGGAGGAAAGCGGGCTGGGCGGTGCCGGGCTCGCCCGGCATATGTCCGGCTTCGGTGCAGGACGGGGCGGGCGAGCCGGCTTGGATGGGCGTTGGCGACATGGGGGCTTCGCTGAAACAGGAGGGGGCGGCCGGCAGCACCTCGGTCGGTCGGGCTGCTGGGGCGGAAGGCTGTGCGCGGGATGCGATCAGCACGCGCGCCTGCTGCCAGGCATCGGGGGTATTGATGTTGAAGAAGGCGGCGGCATCGGCAAAGTGAACGGCGATCGCACCGTGCTGACGATAGAGCTGCCGCACCCGGCGGTTGTCCTCGCGCAGCGCCTGCTCGAAGGCCGGCAGCAGGCTGCGATGGATCAGCGCCACCAGCGGGTGCTCCTGCTCGTCGTCGCAGGCATAGGCGATCGGCCGCTGCTGCCGCTGCGCTTGCCCGAGCAGCACCGACACCCAGTCCGGGGGCAGAAAGGGGGTGTCGCAGGCGCTGACGGCCAGCCAGGGGCTCTGGATCTCCGACAGGGCAGCCTGAATGCCGGCCAGGGGGCCGGGGCGCCCGGGAAAGCGATCGACGACGACGGGGCAGCCGAAGCGGCGGTAATGCGCCAGATTGCGGTTGGCGCTGAGCAGCAGCCGTCCCACCTGGGGGGCCAGTTGCTGGATCTGCCAGACCACCAGCGGGTGCCCACCGAGCAGCATCAGCCCCTTGTCGATGTCCTGTCCGTCGGTCTGCATGCGCCGGGCGGCGCCGCCGGCGAGGATCAGGCCCGTGACCTCGGTGGCCGCAAGGCAGCTTTCGGCCAATCCAGCAGGCGCGGGGCCGGGCAACGGATGTGTCGCTGTCGTGCGAGGTGCGGAGATTGGGGGCATCTGTCAGCCTCCCGCGCAGGGCGAAGAAAGTTTCGCCGCATCATGGCACGTGTGCTTTGCAGGTGGCTCGGGGTGTGGGTCGAGGCTGGGCGTGTGGTCTGTGGAATCCATGCGTCCGTTCGGGCACTGCGGGGCAGCGGGCGGTCAGCCGCCAATGTAGCTCATCTCGATGCGCCGGCCGCCCGAGGTCTCGCAGCCCTGATTGCTGCGCAGTTCGGAGTAACGGTCGTTGCGCCCCTGCCAGAGTGCACGCAGTGCGGTGCTGATCTCGGCCGGGCTGCGACCGCTGCGCAGCAGGCTCTTGAGGTCGTAGCCGCCGTGGGCAAACAGGCAGGTGTAGAGCTGGCCTTCGGTGGACAGGCGCAGCCGGGTGCAGTCGGCGCAGAAGGGTTGGGTGACGGAGGAGATCAGGCCGATCTCGCCGGCACCGTCGCGGAAGCGCCAGCGGCTGGCGACCTCGCCCGAGTAGTTGGCGTCCAGCGCTTCGAGCGGGTACACCGCGTCGATGCGGGCCAGCACCTCGCGGCTGGGCAGCACCTCGTCCATGCGCCAGCCGTTGCTGGCCCCCACGTCCATGTATTCGATGAAACGCAGGATATGGCCACTGCCCCGGAAGCGTTCGACCATCGGCAGGATCTCGCCATCGTTCAGGCCGCGGCGCACCACCATGTTGATCTTGATGTTCCGGAAGCCGGCGGCGTGTGCGGCATCGATGCCTTCCAGCACCCGTCCGACCGGAAAATCGGCATCGTTCAGGCGGCGGAACAGGGTGTCGTCGAGGCTGTCGAGGCTGACGGTGATCCGGTGCAGACCGGCAGCCCGCAGCACGGCAGCCTTGCGGGCCAGCAACGAGGCATTGGTGGTCAGCGTCAGCTCGACCGGGCTGCCATCGGGGCGTTTCAGCCGGCTCAGTTGCTCGATCAGGCGTTCCAGATTGCGGCGCAGCAGCGGTTCGCCCCCGGTCAGCCGGATCTTGCGCACGCCCAAGCCGATGAACACCTCGGCCAGTTGGGCGATTTCCTCGAAACTCAGCAGCGCGCTGTGCGGCAGGAAGGGGTGATCCTTGCCGAACACTTCGCGCGGCATACAGTAGGAGCAGCGGAAATTGCAGCGATCCGTGACCGAGATGCGCAGATCGTGCAGGGGCCGATCCAGTGCATCGCGCACCGCGGCATCCGGCTCGGCTGCATCGTGGTCCTGGATCGGCGCAGCCGCAGGGCTCGGCCGGGGCACGGGCAGGGGCCGGGTGCGGGCTCGTGTGTCCACGATGGGAATGACACGTTCGGGCATGGCGGGTGTTGGCGA